>JAYVPR010000368.1:0-4406 GCA_043757245.1 Polaromonas sp.
CCACGAACGCTCAAATTAAACCATCAATTACGCACCATCATCTGCCCACGCAGCTCGCCACCGGGGTTGGCTGCGGTATGAATGTTGGCATACCACCTGCCCGCCATCAGGTCGGCAGCCTGAGATGCGGTTAGTGTTGCGCTGCCCTCCATGCCACTGGTGATCGGGTTCGCCCAGCCCAGCGCAACGCCTGCGTTGGCGCCCACAGCAGACGGGCCGTGAAAATGACCCGCCGTAGCGTTGCCGGTTAAGCCGTTGTAACTCACCTTCCAGCGCAGTTGCATGGTGTCTTTGTTGAAGGCGGCATCGACCGAGCCTCCTCCGCTGGTCGCAACCGGCGGCACTTCATTGGCGCTTCTCAGCTGGGTTGTCAGAGCCACCATGTTCGCGGGGGGCATCATCGACCCGCAACCCGAAAGGGCAACGGTCAATGCGGCGGCTGCAACGGCAAGGCTGGTAAAAGTTAAACGGTTAAGGGTTCTACGTGTTTGCATGATGACTCCTGGTGGTTGGCATAAAAAAAGGGGCAACATCATTGTGCTGCCCCCTGCTGGAAGCCGTCTGGCTGCCAGATTGCTGAGCCTCGAGCGCCAGCAAATAAAACATAAAAACCTTGACAGTAGAAACTTGGTCAGCGATTGGCCTTGTGCGCGTCGCGCATGGCTTTGATCTGGTCATGGTCAATTTGCGCACCTTGTGCCTGGCGCTCCACGACAGTCCTGGCGTTCAAGGGCAGATTCTGCTTAAGGGCTTTGCGGTACTGTGCAAGGGCAACATCTTCAGCTCGCTCGCACTCGTCGAGCATGTCGTAATCACTGTAACCGCTCAATGTCCCTTTGACAGACACCCATCCCCGATGCAGCGCTTCACTTACTGTGCCGCCCTCGTCAGGCTCACCACCCATATCAACAATCAACTGGTACAACTCGGCGGCGGCTGAACTGCAATCACCCGCGCGCTGGTTGAGAATCGTTTTGACGTCATGCGCTTTGGTGTGCTCAGCGCATTCACGAAAGCCATATTCACCATCGCGGCAGGACTCAAGCAGGTTGTTCAAGGTGTCGATTGCGTCATCATTGATGTCTTCAGGGTCGCGGTCGCCGGTGAAAACACGGGCTGGTGAGTCTAATGAACTGGCCGGCGTCATGCCAGTCAAGTTCGAGCTTTGGCGCACACCTGTCGGCGTTAAATTCAAATCGTTGTCAGTTGTCATGATGACTACCTTTAACAAGTACAAATCTGCAAAATACCTAGAAGCACAAAGAATTTCATAAAAACGTGCGTCTAGACACCAGAAGTTATGTTCAGGCAGGGGTTGACCTGTGTCGGTCAGGCAAACGCATGGAGATTTGTAGGAGAGTGCCGCGGCTTCGAGAGTGCAGGCCGGGCGTCAAAAAGTCTCTGTATCAACCTCTGAGGCTGTCTGAGTGTTGTAACGCGCACCCTGCACGCTGTGCTGGTTGATAAGACCTTCAAGCTGGTTCATTGTTTGAGTGCTGAGGACAACACGGACAGCGCCCAGATCGTCCAGTAAATGCGCTGCGCTGGTCGTGCCTGGGATGGGAATAATATGCGGAGCCTTGTGCAGCAGCCAAGCCAGTGCCAGCTGCGACGGGCTGCAACCGACCTCTTGAGCCAGCGCATGGTAGGTGGGTAAAAGTTTTTGGTTGACTGGAAAATTTTCTGGTGAAAAACGCGGCATGCTGCGGCGAATGTCTTTGGCATCCAGCGCGGCCACATCAATTGGCTGGCCACACAAAAAGCCGCGCGCGACCGGGCTGAAGGCGACGAATGCCACGCCCAATTCAGCGCAGGTTTGTAATACGGCAATTTCAGGATTGCGCGTCCACAGCGAATACTCGGTTTGCACGGCTGCAATGGGGTGTACAGCATGGGCTTTACGCAGTGTGGCGCTTGAGACTTCAGACAAGCCAATGCTGCGGACGTGCCCTTTTTTGACCATCTCTGCGAGAGCCCCCACGCTGTCTTCAATCGGTACGTTTTTGTCCCAGCGGTGCAGGTAATACGGGTCAATCACATCAGTCTGCAAGCGGCGCAAGCTGTCTTCCAAAGTCTTGGTAATCGTAGCCGGACGGCCATCAATCACCCTCACCAGTTTGCCATCGCGGTTGACATCGACGCCCTGCATGCCGCACTTGCTGGCCAATGTGAATTTGGCGCGATGCGGCTTCAGCACCTTGCCAACCAGCGTTTCATTGGCGCCAAAACCATAAAGAGTAGCTGTATCAAACAGCGTCACACCCGCGTCTAGCGCTGCGAGCAGCACGCGCTCGCCCTGCGCTGTACTGACGGGTGGGCCGTAAGCATGACTCAAATTCATACAGCCCAAGCCGATGGCAGACACATCGAAGGAGCCAAGTTTGCGTGTGGGTAGCGTCATGATGCGGTCATAAAAGTTGAATTTCCAGATCATGCAGCACCTGGTAGCAGGCCAGCACGCTGGCCACGCTGCTGTTGGGCTCACGGCCATCCTTGATGGCTGCAAAAAACTCTCGGTCTTGCAACTCAATGCCGTTCATGCTCACAGCCACTCGGCTGACATCAATTTTTTCGTCTTTGCCATTGAATAAATCGTCGTACCTGGCAAGGTAAGTCGCGGTATCGCCAATGTAGCGAAAGGATGTCCCTAGCGGCCCGTCGTTGTTAAAGCTCAAGCTCAGTGTGCAAATCGCACCGTTAGCAGCTTTGAGCTGAATGCTCATGTCCATCGCAATTCCGAGCGTCGGGTGAGTCGGGCCTTGCAAGGCGTTGGCTTTGACAATGGGACTGCCACACTGATAAGCAAACAAATCAACGGTGTGCGCTGCATGATGCCACAGCAAATGGTCTGTCCAGCTGCGTGCCTGGCCCAGTGCATTCGTGTTGGACCGGCGAAAAAAGTAGGTTTGAACATCCATCTGCTGGATGTTGAGTTTGCCTGCCTTTATTTCTTGATGGACGTACTGGTGGCTGGGGTTAAAGCGGCGTGTATGCCCACACATGGCAACCAAGCCACTGTTTCGGGCGGCAGCCACCACCGCATTGGCGCCCTGAATGCTGTCGGCCAAAGGAATCTCAACCTGCACATGTTTACCCGCCTTCAGACACGCCAAGGTTTGGTCAGCGTGCATTTGGGTGGGCGTGCAAAGGATGACGGCATCGACTTCTTTGAGCGCCAGGCTTTCTGACAACTCAGTCGTCACGTGAGCGATGCCATATTTGGCAGCTACCTCTCTGGTTTTTTCAATGTCGCAACTGATGAGCGACACCACTTCAACGCCTTCAATATTCTTGATGCCGTCCAAGTGCTTGATACCGAATGCACCTGCGCCTGCCAAAGCAACTCGTATTTTTTCGACTTTGATTGTTTTGGTCATGATAGATCTTTCTTTCCGTTCGCCCTGAGCTTGTCGAAGGGGCTTTTAGATTAGGGGTTTGTGCTGACTTCGATAGGCTAAGGGATGCAGAAATAACAAACATACCGTTTTTGATTCCGCATCCCTAAGCCCGAACGGATACGAACGGGTGTTCAGCTATTCTCCAAAATCAAGTGGCCCACCGCCGTGTTGGAGGCTGGCACATGATAAAAGCGATGCTTGACTACGGGTTTGTTGCCGCCATCCAAATCTGCCATGGCGCCACGCGCAATGAGCCACATCACCAGTTCAATGCCTTCACTTCCCGCCTCTCGTACATAGTCTATGTGCGGCACAGCGGCCTGGCGCTCGGGATCGTTGATAAGTGTGTCCATAAAGGCTGCGTCGAATTCTTTGTTGATCAAACCAGCACGCGCGCCTTGCAGCTGGTGACTCATGCCGCCCGTACCCCAAATATGCACGTTCAAGTCTTCGTCATATGACGCAACGGCCTTTCGAATCGCCTTACCAAGGTTAAGGCAGCGCTGGCCTGACGGTACGGGATATTGCACCACGTTGACAGCAAACGGAATCACCGGGCAAGGCCACTTGAAATTGGACTCTGGTGGCTGACCACACATCAGGCTCAGCGGTACGGTCAAGCCGTGGTCAACGTCCATTTTGTTGACGATGGTCAAGTCAAAGTCCTGTTGAATCACCGACTGCGCAATATGTGCAGCTAGTTCCGGGTGGCCTTGAACAACAGGTACGGGGCGCGGCCCCCAGCCTTCATCCGCAGGTTGGTAAGACGCAGCCGTACCAATCGCAAAAGTCGGAATCATGTCCAGGCTAAATGCCGTAGCGTGATCGTTAAACACCAGAAAAATGACGTCGGGCGTGTTGTCCTTCATCCATCGTTTGGAGTATTCGTAGCCCTTGAACACCGGTTGCCAGTAAGGTTCGTGCGTTTTGCCCGTATCGAGCGCTGCGCCGATAGCTGGCACGTGTGAGGTAAAAACACTGGCAGTAATTCTTGCCATTCAAACAGCT
>JAYVPR010000369.1:0-16641 GCA_043757245.1 Polaromonas sp.
GCTAGGCGCAAGTCCAGGAACTAAAGCTGCCCAAAAAATATTTTCTATAGCAACATACGCCCATATTTATTGGGCTAATGGCTTATTACTGACTTTAAATTGCTTTTGATACTGCTCTGTCGCATCAAACCAGCTGCGCACAGCAAGGCCGGCACCTGCTGGAGATGCGCTTTGCCGCGCGTCTGAATCACCAGCTTAATTTCGACGCTTTGCGCTGACAGCATGGTGTAAGCGCGCTGTTAGTGCACTTCATCAATATTTGTGCCGACAGTCGCGACTGTCGCGGTAACTACGGCTAACGCTCCAGGAACATCACGCACGCTGACAAAAATGCGCCAGACCGCTTGCTCAATATCGCCTTGAGTGATGACATCAACCCCATGAAATTAAAAATAGCCTTGATGGCGGCTGGGACAATTGATAAAGACCGAAGTACGCGGCGATCTTGGTAAATTATGAATGTGGATGTGTGGCGCATTGCACACGCTCACGCGGTTCAGGGTATTCCATCCAGACCGAGGCTGCGTTATGGTGAAGTTTGATGCTTTTAAGTGGACATTTTTAAGCGTGCATTTTTCCATTTTTTTGGAGGCGTGATGAAAGCCAAGTATTCCGCAGGCGACCTGCTGCTGTCCCCCGGGCTGAAAGACGCGCCCGTGCTGGATCTGATGTGCTCACATTTTGTGCTCACACTGGCTGCGCGTCAGGGCGCAAAGTTCAATGTGCGGCGTGACTTGAACAGTTTGCTGTCGCTGTCGGGCAGGCACCTGGTGTGGCCACTGCCCGCGCTGCAACGTTTGCGGGAATTTTTAGGCCGCCGCTGCAAAGACAACGATTTTTGGCGCGGCCATGAGGCATTGGGCGACGCTGAATTCATGCAGCGCTACGGCACCTGGCGCGGGCCGTATGAAGAAGGCACGCTGTTTTTTTACCTCGACGAGCACGCCAAAGACCAGCCCAAAGATTTGCTGTCGGTACTCAGCGCAACCGGCGAGTATCTGACGCACACGCTTAAAAAACAGTCAACGCTGGTCGAGAAAAACATCGACGCATTGGCAAACTTGTTGCAACTCAATCGCGCCGAGCGTGCGCTGCTGCTGTACGGCACGCTGGCACGCTACCAGCGCGACTTGCGCTCGCTGCTGGTTGAATTCAAGGTTAACAACGCACCCGAGGCTTATGCAGCACTGGCAGATGTGGCGGGCGTCAAAGCGCACGAACTGGCTGAGGCGCTGCGTGCCGGGTCGCGCCTGGAGCGCATTGGCATGGTGGAAAATTTGATCTCCGAGCACAACATCACCGACCTGGCTGACCTGATGAAGGTCAGTGAAAAATTGCC
Source organism: Polaromonas sp. (assembly GCA_043757245.1). Taxonomy (GTDB): domain Bacteria; phylum Pseudomonadota; class Gammaproteobacteria; order Burkholderiales; family Burkholderiaceae_C; genus Polaromonas. Next base: position 1,340 of record JAYVPR010000369.1, read on the forward strand.
GCCGGTGCTGATGCGCAAGTACCGCGACAACAGCGAGCTGATGGCGGTGTTCACCCGGCCTTCGGTGCGCAGCACGCTGGCCCTCCATGATTTTGCATTTGTCAAAGACGACGCCGATGTGCTGGTGTCACTTTTAAAAAACGCAGTTGCCAGCAAAGAGCAAGGCGTGAACGTGTTGCTGTACGGCCCACCGGGCACAGGTAAAACCGAACTGGCCAAAGTGGTGGCGCAGGCCGCTGGCCTGGACTTGTTTGAAGTTGAACACGCTGACCGTGAGGGCAACTCGCTCAGTGGGCGCGACCGCTACCGTTCCTTGCAAATTGCGCAGGTGTTCCTCAAAGGCAGTCAGCATTCGGCACTGCTGTTTGATGAAGTAGAAGACGTGTTCCCACCGATTTCCAGCGAAGCTGCGCAATTGATGGCGCGTTCAGACCAGTCGCCCGCACCTGTCAGCAATTCAGTCAATGGCAAAGCCTGGGTAAATCAGATTCTTGAATCAAACACCGTACCGACGCTATGGGTAACAAACCGAATTGAACAAATTGACCCGGCCTTTCGTCGCCGCTTTGCCTACCACCTGGAGCTGCGCTCACCGCCCCCGGGGGCGCGCGAAGACCTGGTGCGCAGAACACTCGAAGGCGTACAGGTCAGCGATGCGTTTATGGCTAAGCTCACCGCCCGGAAGGGACTGACGCCAGCGCAGATTCGCACCGCCGTACGCTTTGCGCGACTGGCATCGTCGCCTGAATCCGTGCAAATCGAGTCATTGATTGAGCGGCAGCTTAAAAATGCTGACGTGGCACTGGGCAATAAAACCGACAGCGCAGGCCGCAAAAGCGTTACCACTTACGACTTGGCCATGCTCAATGTGGAATCGCGTTTTGAAATTCCGCGCATCGTTGAGGCACTTAAAAGTCGCAGTCACGGCGCGTTGTGCTTTTACGGCGCACCCGGCACGGGGAAAACAGCCTTGGCCGAGCATATTGCCCAAGCGCTGGACAAACCCCTCATCATCAAGCAAGCGAGCGACTTGATGAGCAAATACGTCGGCGAGACCGAGCAGAACATGGCGGCCATGTTCAAAGAGGCCGAAGCTGAAAAGGCTGTGTTGCTGCTCGATGAAGCCGACAGCTTTTTACAGGACAGACGCGGCGCACAGCGCACCTATGAGGTGACAGAAGTCAACGAAATGCTGCAAGGCATGGAGCGCTACAACGGCATTTTTATCTGTACCACCAACCTGCTGGACAGCGTTGACCAGGCGGCACTCAGGCGCTTTACCTTCAAAATCAAGTTCATGCCGTTGACCAGTGCGCAACGCGAAGCGATGTTCATCACCGAAGCTCTGGCTGGCAATGCCGCTCTGATGACCAGCGAGTTGCGCAAGCGCTTGGCGCTGCTCTCACAACTCTGCCCCGGCGACTTTGCTGCCGTCAAACGCCAGACCGATATTTTGGCGGTCGAGTTTCCTGCCGACGAGTTTTTAAGCCAGTTAGAGGCCGAGCACCGCATCAAGCCCGAAGTGCGCGAGGCGCGGAGCATAGGTTTTATACGCTAGCTTTGCGCAAACCACCGCCTTCAATGCGTGGATTTTCTGTAACCCAGGGTATAAATGTAAGAAGAATATAGAATTTGGCATAATTGCGTAAATGTCAGGCGAGCGTTGGCGTATTCATTGGGACGTTAACCGGCCTTTTTTCAGCGCATTCTTGTCTACGATTTGTCTTCTAACTTCAGGCGCCGCCTGCACTTTCCATGTCCACAGTCCAGCGCAGCAGAACTTCTTTCTATTTGAAACACACGTCGCAGCTGGCCGTCGCCGCTGGCGTTTTATTGCAAGGAGTAGCCATGGCGCAAGACGCAGCGCCCAGCCTGGCTCCGGTGGTGGTGCAAAGCTCGCGCAACAGTGTGTTGGGGGAAGCCGGTACCGCCAATGAGGGTGTGGTGACGCAGCAGCAGCTTGGCGCCCGCACCGTGTACCGCCCTGGTGAGCTGCTTGAGGCCGTACCCGGCCTGATCGTCAGCCAGCATAGTGGCGAGGGCAAGGCTAACCAGTTTTACCTGCGCGGCTTTAACCTCGACCATGGCACTGATTTGCGTACCACCATCGATGGCATGTTGGTCAACCAGCGCAGCCATTCGCATGGCCAGGGCTGGACTGACGTGAATTTTTTGATTCCTGAACTGACCACCCTGATCGACTACCGCAAAGGCCCGTTTTACGCGGCCGAGGGCGACTTTGCCTCAGCTGGTGCGGTCAACATCAAGTACGCTAACACGCTCGCTCAGGGTATTGCCCGTGTCAGCCTGGGGCAAAACGGCTACGTCCGCACCCTGCTGGCCGACTCGCCCAGCGTGGGCGACGGCAAGCTGCTGTATGCGCTGGAGCTGTTCAAAAACAACGGCCCGTTCGACGTGCCCGACAACTACAAAAAACGCAACGCGGTGCTGCGCTACAGCCAGGGCACCGAAGGCAACGGTTTTAACGTCACGCTAATGGGCTACCAGGCCAGCTGGCATGCCACCGATCAGATCCCGCTGCGGGCCGTTAGCAACGGGAGTTTGGGCCGCTTTGACGCCATTGACCAAACCGACGGTGGCAAGTCCAGCCGCTACAGCTTGTCAACCGGCTGGCAGGCCTCAAGCGGTACCACGTTAACTCAGGTCAATGCCTACGTGGTGCGCAGCCGTCTGGATTTGTTTTCAAACTTCACCTACTTCAGGGACGACCCGGTCAATGGTGACCAATTTGCGCAGCCGGATCGCCGCACCACCATCGGCATCAACGCCAGCCACACCTGGGCCAGCACGGTGCTTGGCCGTCCGTCTGAAAACACGGTCGGCGCGCAGTTTCAGAACGACAACATTCGCAACGGCTTGTTAAGCACAGTGGCGAGGCAGACCCTGTCCACCACGCGAGACGACCGCATCAGCGAGCGCAGCCTGGGTCTGTACCTAGAGAACAAGACCGAGTGGACGGACAAGTTTCGAACGGTGGCGGGCGTGCGCGCCGACAATTTCAACTTCAAGGTAAACAGCGACTTGGCTGCCAACTCCGGCACGGCGTCAAGCACCAAGGTCAGCCCTAAGCTCAATTTGATTTTCGGACCGTGGAACAAGACCGAGCTTTACACCAGTGCGGGTTACGGCTTTCACAGCAATGACGCACGCGGCACGACCATCACGCAAGAGCCCAAAACGGGTATCCCGGCCGACAAGGTAGCGCCGCTGGTTCGCTCTAAAGCGGTTGAAATGGGTCTACGTACCGAGGCCATCGCCGGCCTGCAAAGCAGCTTGTCGGTCTACCGGCTTGACTTTGATTCAGAACTGACCTTTGCTGGCGACGCGGGCACCACCGTGGCCGGTCGGCCAAGTCGCCGTCTTGGTTTTGAGTTCTCCAACTACTACAAAGCTACAAGCTGGTTGACCGTAGACGCAGACCTGTCGTTCGCAAAAGCCCGTTTCAAAAACTTTGACCCTTCAGGAAACCGCGTCCCCGGCGCTGTTGAAGGCGTGGCATCACTGGCGCTGGCGGTTGACAACCTCGGCCCCTGGTTTGGCGCTGTGCAGTTACGTTATTTTGGACCAAGACCCTTGATCGAAGACAACTCGGTGCGCTCCAAAAGCACTGCCACAGTCAATGGACGAATTGGCTACAAGATAAACCCCAAGGTCAAGCTTGAGCTGGAAGGATTCAACCTGACCAACCGCCGCGATTCCGCCATAGATTACTACTACAAATCGCAGTTGAAGGGCGAGACAGCCCCGGTTTCTGACATCCACTTTCACCCGATTGAAACGCGCTCGTTCAGGCTGTCAATGGTGGTAAATTTTTAACCCTGTTTTCTAACTTTTAACTGATTTTAAGTTCCAACTTGGCGCCAGGGCTGTGGTTGATTCGTTTCTACCCCTGTCGCTACAAACCAGCGACCAACAGGCCGCGAAAAATGTCACGCCGCGCTACACACGCGCAGCACCTCGGCGCCATAAGCTTCCAGTTTTTTAACGCCAATGCCTGCAATGCCTTCAAGGTCACGAGAAGTTTGCGGTGCGCGTTCTGCAATGGCGCGCAGGGTTGAGTCGTGAAAAATCACGAACGCAGGCAAGTTGTGCTCACGCGCCACCTCAGCGCGCCAGGATTTGAGCTTCGCGAGGCGTTCGAGTGCGCCTGCATTAAGTGCCGCCTCGGCGATGCCTTTGGCAGATGTTTTGATAACTTTTTTGGCCCGGCTGGTTGAACCTGACTTGTCAGCACCGGCTTGCTCGCGCAGCATCACACTGGCTTGGCCTTTGAGGACTTGCCGCGCATCCGGTAACAACTGTAGGGTGCTGAAGGCTTCCGCATCGACGTAGACCATGTTTTTGGCGATCAGCTGGCGCAATACCGCGCGCCATTGCGCTTCAGCCAAATCAGCGCCAATGCCAAACGTTGAAAGCTTGTCGTGGCTGTGCTGCAAGACTTTTTCAGTCGCCTTGCCGCGCAAAATGTCCATCAAATGCCCAGCCCCAAAGCTGATGCCGCTGGCCTGCTGCACGCGGTAAATGCAACTGAGCATTTTACGGGCGGCGTCAGTCGCGTCCCAAACCGTCGGAGGTGAAATACAGTTGTCGCAATTGCCGCAGGGTGAACTCTCTTCATCAAAATAATGCAACAAGCTAACTCGTCTGCAAGCCGTGCCCTCGGCCAAATTCAGCAGGGCGTCCAGCTTGCCACGCATCACGACTTTGAATTCCTCGCTTGCGGCTTCGCTGGTGTCGATCATGCGGCGCTGGTTAACCACGTCGTTCAGGCCGTAGGTCATCCACGCATTGGCGGGCAAGCCATCACGGCCGGCACGGCCTGTTTCCTGGTAGTAGCCTTCAATGTTTTTCGGCATGTCCAGGTGCGCCACAAAGCGCACGTCGGGTTTGTCAATGCCCATGCCAAAGGCAATCGTAGCCACCATGACCATGCCATCGTCACGTAAAAACTTGTCCTGGCGTTCTTGCCGCAGACTTGAGTCAAGCCCTGCGTGGTAGGCCATGGCGTGGATGCCTGCGCCTTGCAGCGTGTCGGCAATCTCTTCAACTCGTTTGCGGGACTGGCAGTACACAATGCCCGCTTCGCCTGCGTGTTCGGTCTGAATAAAGCGCAGTAACTGCCGTGTGGCGTCAGTTTTTTCAACAATCGTGTAGCGAATATTCGGGCGGTCAAAACTTGACACAAAATGCGCAGCGTCTTCAAGTTTTAAGCGCTCCACCATGTCTTGCCGAGTCAGCGCGTCTGCGGTGGCTGTCAGTGCCATGCGCGGCACGTCGGGGAACATCTCATGCAGCAGGCTCAAACTGCGGTACTCAGGCCGAAAGTCGTGGCCCCACTGGCTGACGCAATGCGCTTCGTCAATCGCAAACATGCTCAGCTTGCCGCGCTGGTTGAGGCCGCGTAGCAAGTCCTTCATGCGCGGGGTGTTGATGCGTTCTGGCGCGGCGTACAGCAGTGTCAGCTCGGCGCTTTGCAACTGCTTTTCAATGCTGCTGGACTCGTCAAAACTCTGCGTTGAATTTAAGAATGCCGCCGACACACCGGCCTCATGCAGCGCGCCGACCTGGTCGTGCATCAGCGCAATCAACGGCGAGACAACAATGGTCACGCCGTGGCCCGCGTTTTGCCGCGCAATAGCAGGGATTTGGTAACACAGCGACTTGCCGCCGCCAGTTGGCATCAGCACCAGCGCGTCGCCGCCATTCACCACATGGTCAACAATGGCAGCTTGTGGGCCACGAAAGTCAGCGTAGCCAAAAACCTCACCCAAAATCTCAAGCGGGGAGGGTTGATGCATCAATTCAGTCAATTCAAACCCATCTGGTCATCGTCTGGTTGCTATTAAAATAGGAGCTGCTTGCGCCATCCTACATCTGCTCCCAAGGCAAGCCGTCAAAGCGCCAACCCGACTGGGTGGAGCGCTTGAAGTGCTCGTCCAGCTCGCCCTCAAAGCCATGCACCACATGCTGCAGATTGGTAAAACCCGCATCCTTCAGCGCCTTGCCCGCAGCAAGGGTGCGCTGGCCAGAACGACAAATCAGCAGCAGCGGCTGGTCTTTGCCCGTTGCCTCACTAGCAACAATTTGGGCAAATTTTTGCGCATCAGGCTGCAAATCAGGGTAGTCATACCAAGGCACATTGACCACCCCAGGCGGGCGACCCACGTACAGCGATTCGATTTCCATGCGCACATCAACAAAAAGCGCGTCGGGGTGGGCTTGCAGCCAGGCTTGGGCTTGTTTGGGTTGTAGGTTTTTCATGGGCATCAAGTCAGATTAGATATTGTCGAGCATCCCTAGCCTGCAGTGGGTACGGCAACTGCAAACGACAAATAATCTGCCAAACGCTTGTCCTCGGTCAGCTGGTCATGGGGTATCAGCAAGTATTTCCAGGGCTTGGTGCTAATTTTTAGTGCGTGCGCCGTTGCATGCTGACACCAAACCGCGCCAGCATCCGCTTTGGCCTTCACCTCCGCATTGCTCATGTCGTTGCGCGCCTTGGTCTCGCAAATCAGCAAATGGTGCGCGGTTTCAACAACAAAGTCCGGCACGTATTCGGGGTGCTCCACACCCAGTTTGTAAAAAATCTGAAACTGCCCTTTGGCAGGCTTGAACCATTTGTCTGCATCGCGTTCCAGAATCACTGCAAAGCGGCGCTCGGTGTCCGAATCAAACTTTTGTAGCTGGTACAGGCATTTGGCAAACTTGCCAAACACCATTTGTTTAATGCGACTGGGCTCATCAACTGTGGCACGATGGTCGCGCACCGGCTGGTTAGCGCCTACGGTGTAGGTGGATTCTTTTAATGCCGTAAATCCCCTACTCACTTCCACCACGTATTGCGTAGCCGACTCATAGGCGTGCGCCATCATTTGTGAGTGAATATTTTTGGCAATCAGTTGCCTGTCAAGGTCGAGCACATTACGGACTTCGTTTGCATCTGGCAGGTAGCTTTTCAAATGCGCAACCATTTGCCCGGCCAGGTCATACAGCAGTGCGCTATGGGTGTTGTAGTCAATATCGTCAAAGTCAATCAGCGCGTGAACAATGTAGTCCTCCAGCCGCCGCTCAGGCGCACCGGCCTGTGCGTGAAAGCTGAACTGCTCATGCGTTCGCAAGGTCTGGCCCACCAAGGAACGGTCTTTGGGCTGCAGATGCAAGCCAGACACCTCCAGCGTGAAGGGCTTGAATCCACTTGTCACCTCACCTTTAGGCACCACCGCAATGCGCGGTATGTCTATGGTTTGCTGCACCACGACTTCGGTTGCCCGGCGCACCACGTCAGCCAGGTTCAATTCAGGTGGCGCGTCCGCACCCGTCAGCAAACTAGCTTGCACTGGCGGCAATTTTTCTTTCACTCGCTCTGCAATCGCGGCTTGCAATTGTGGTGTTAGCAGGGCTTGCCGGGTAGGTGCATCAAGCGGCCTGACTTCGTATTCGGCCAGCACCTGCATCACCATATGCGCCGCCTGCTGCTCTTGCGTCGTTGCAAAAACCGGTGTGAATGTTGGGCGGCTGCTCGCAGCATCACCTTTCAATGAGTCAACCTTTAAATCGCTGTTCTCCTGATTAAACCCAAGCAAAGTGGCCATGTTGGGTTGCGACGTGACATTTTGCTGGCGCTCCTCATCGGCCGAGCCCAGCGCATCAAGAACGATCAAGGTCTTGAGTTTGATGGGCGAGTCAGCCCGATTGGCATCGTCAATGATGTCCTGAAAGCGGTCATGCGCAATGATGTTGAGCCTGTCTACTGCCGCCACACCCGTGCGCTTGCCATAGGGCAAACGCAGGCCACGGCCAATAGACTGCTCTACCAGCGTGCGCGCATTGGCCGCACGCAGCGGCACGATGGTGTAAAGGTTGGTCACGTCCCAGCCCTCTTTGAGCATATTGACGTGAATGACGATTTCGGTCGGCTCGTCCACACTTTCAACGGCCAACAGGCGGCGAATCATTTCTTCTTCTTCAGCACCCGCCCGGCTGCTGTCTACCTGAATCACCTTGTTGCGATACCGGGCACCAAAAAAGCTGTCTGACTGCAGCCACGTCAACAAAGCGCCAGCGTGCGTGGTGTCGCGGGCGATCACCAGCATGAAAGGCTTGACCTCTTTCACGCCGTTGTTGCGCGCATAAGTTTTCAGCTCCACCTTGGTAGCCTCGTGCATGCGCACGCCGTCTTGCAGCTTGATGCGCTCTACCTCTTCAGCAGGCAAGCTTTTCGCGTCAAAGTTGCGCTGCGTCACTACGGCGGGCTCTTTGACAAAACCGTCCTCCATGGCACGCGCCAGTGGGTAGTCCATCACCACGTTTTTGAACGGCACAGGGCCTTTGGTGGTTTCAACAAAAGGCGTGGCCGTCAGTTCCAGACCCATCAACGGTTTCAGTTCATTGATGGCGCGCACCCCGGCGCTGGCGCGGTAACGGTGCGACTCATCCATCAACAGCACCAGGTCGGGCAGGCCGGCCAGATAGTCGAAGTAGCTTTGCCCAATGTATTCACTGAGCCGCTTGATGCGCGGCGCCTTACCGCCCCGCACCTCGGATGTGATTTTGGCGATGTTGAAAATATTGATGGTGACCGGCGAGAGCAAATCCCCCAGCGCCTGGGCGCGCTCTTCGTAGTTGTCGCCTGTGATGATCTCAGGCGGATACGACGCAAACTCCGCCACACCCTTGAACACATATTTTGGCGTGTTGGGCGTGAAGTCCCCAATCAGTTTGTCGTAAATCGTCAGGTTGGGAGCCAGCACAAAGAAGTGCTTGATGCCATGCGCTTGGTACAGGTAGCTGATGAAAGCCCCCATCAGCCGCGTTTTACCCACGCCCGTGGCCAGCGCAAAACACATCGACGGGAAGTCACGCTCAAAATCTTGCAGCGTCGGGAACTGGCTTTTGAGTGTCTCCAATATCGCCGCCACATCAGCCGCATCACGGTCGGGCCGCAGCATGGCGGGTGAAGCATCAATCGCGCTTGCCAGTTTGGCCAAAGATTCAGTCTGCGGTGGTCGCAGGCTCAGACGGCCTGCAATGGCGTTGACTTCGCGTTGGCTCATGCTGCTCCCTTTTTGTTTTTATTGCTCTTGGACACCAACTTGGTTTTGGATGCGCTCTTTTTGACGGTTGTTTTGGCAACTTGTACGCTTGGCTTGCCAGTTATCACTTCATCAACATCACTGGGGGTATGCAGTTCAAACTGCTCTAACTCACGCCGAATCTCGGCGCGCAGATCAGCCTCGCTAGGCAGGGCAAACTGGTAGCGACTGGCAAACACCTGTTCGTTTTTGTCGGCCAGCACATAGCGCACTACCGCTTCGTTCTTCTCGCTGCACAGAACCAGCCCAATGGTCGGGTTGTCGTCTTTCGTGACCACTTCACGGTCGTAATAGTTCACGTAAAGCAACATCTGCCCCAAATCGCCATGCGTGAGCTTGCCCACCTTCAGGTCAATCACCACATAGCACTTCAGTTTGACGTGGTAGAAAACAAGGTCGGGGTAAAAATGGTCTCCGTCCAGGGTCAGTCGCCGCTGCCGCCCGACAAAGGCAAAGCCACTCCCCAGCTCAAGTAAAAAGGCCTGCAACTGGTTGATCAACGCCTCCTCGATGCGCGACTCAACCAAGCGGTGGGACTCGGGCAAATCCAGAAACTCCAACACGTAAGGGTCTTTGATCACATCCTGCGGGCGCACTAACGCCTGACCTTCATTGGCCAGCGCCAGAACTCCTTTTTTGTCTCTGCTTTTTGCCAGTCGTTCGAAAAGGAAGGAATTAATCTGCCGTTCAAGTTGGCGAGCAGACCAGCCGCTGCGGCTGGCCTCAATTTCGTAGAAATCGCGTACTTCCCTGCGATCCACTTTCAGAAGGGTGCGGTAGTGTGTCCACGACAGCCCCGTGTGCAACTGCCCTGGCTTCCAGTCGCTGGCTGATTCCAATTCGTCACGCACTGCGTGACGAATTGAAACTGCCGAGCCCAAAAGGTCACGCACCGCGTGACCTTTTGACATCAGATCTGGATACGCCTGGTAAAAAAGCCGCATGTACTTGAGCGCAGACATTGAAAACCCGTCGCCATATTCGCCAGACAACTGCTCGGACAACGTCTTAAGCAAGGCTTTGCCATAGCCAGCCCGCTTGGCACCGCCTTGCTCAGCCTCCACAATCTGCTGCCCAATCAGCCAGTTGGCGCAGACATGGGCAGTATTAACAGACCGCGCTGCCTGAGTGCGCGCCGACTCCCAGATGTGCCGGATGCGCCCCAGTAGTTCCGCTTGAGGTTGCATTAGGGTCATACGGCACCTCCTTTTGTCTCGACTACGCGCTGCATCCACGCGCCTTCCCGGGCAACTATCCGCAATTTCCGACACGGTGCGTCGGAAATTGTGCCGTGAAACCAATGGGCGGCTGGTACTGGCGCTGTCATGCCGCAGCCCCACCAAACAAGTCATCCTGCGGCGGACGCAGGCTCAGGCGGCCTGCAATGGCGTTGACTTCGCGCTGGCTCATGGCGTGCCTTTTGACGCTGGCGGCACACGCACCACTTTGCCCGCACGCAACACAATAAGGTCTGTGCCGGTCTGTTGCGCTACCTGGCGTGCCCGGAGTGCTGCCCGACGCATCGCCTGCAACGAACCCTTCACCTCGGCATTGGCGCCAGCCGGTACAGCGCCATAGGCGGGCACCGGCTCATTTACTTGTTTAGGGCTTGTCATGGCTTGTCGCTCCAGTCCATCAATACGGGTTCATCGCCTGAGTTGTCATAAAGAACCCACTGGTCCACCAAGGGTTGGTACACGTCTAAAAACATTCGCTTGCCTGCGTCGAATCGGCGGCGAATGGTGGCTTCTGGAATGTTGTGGCCGCCCTGGCGAACGCGCTCGGCCACGCGCTGCAGCGCCATCTCCGCCGACGGCAAACTCAAGAAAAACAGCGCAACCTGATAGCCCAGCTGCCGCCATTGCGGAATCTGCTGGGCGTAGGCCTGGCCAGACAAGGTGGTTTCAAAGGCAAAACTTTCGCGCTGCGCCACGTGCTGCGCAATAGCCGCCAGCGTCAGCCGCCCGGCCTGGATGGCCGCACGCTCAGGCGCAAAGGGCGATAGCCCTGCGGCAATCAAATCTGCATTGACAAAGACGGGGCAACCCGCCTCCTGGGGCAAAAACTCCCGCGCAAAGGTGGTTTTGCCAGCGCCATTGGGCCCCGCAATGATGATGATCCTGGGCTGCGTCACGCCCCGCTCCCGCCATCCGCAGCAAACATATCGTCTTGCGCCGCTGCGGCCTGCGCCGGTTTCTGCGCCATCGGCAAGTTCGCCACGTTCAGGCTGTAGTCGTCATGGCCCCACTCGCAGCGGTCTTTCACCATCTTGGGGATTTTCTTGAGGGTCAGGTTGGGCCAGCGCTCGGCCGCCTGCGCGGCGGTCACGCCCCGGTACGCGCCGCAGCACACCAGCAGGCTGCGCTCCGTGCCCACCTCATCACACAGGGCGGCCAACTGCTCGGCACTCAGGGTTTGCGTGGTCACATAAATAAAGTCACGCTCACTGCTGCGCCCCTGCTGCCACCACAAGACCTCAGACGGCGCGTAACTAAACCCTTCCAGCTTGCACATGGCCCCCGCCAGCATGGCCGCGTCGTACTCGGGGTTGATCACCAGGTTGCCCCAGCGGTCGGTGGACAGCAGCGTAGGCGCGAGTTCGTAATAGCGAAAGCCGCCGCCGCCCTGCCAGCCAGTCGCCTGCGTCACACCGCCGGGGTCTTGCCCGTCAATGACTTTTTGCAAGCGTGGAACGATGTGCGTAAGGCAATGCTCGCCCAGCTCCACCATGATCCAGCGGCGACCCATTTTGTGGGCGACTGCGCCGGTGGTGCCTGAGCCGGCGAAGGAGTCCAGGACGAGGTCGCCGGGGTTGGTGGCGAGTTCGAGAATTCGCGCCATCAAGCGCTCAGGCTTTGGAGTGCCAAAAACACCATCACCGAAAAGAACCTTGCTCTCTTTCTTGGCTTCGTCGTTATGGCCAACGTCGTCATAACGCCAAACCGTAGTAGCCGGGATGGTTTCGGTTACTTCAGAAATAAATCTCTTGATTGCTGGCCGCGCATTACCGTCAACACCAAACCAGATTCGATTGTCGGAAATCAACTCAGCAAATTTCTCCTTGGTATATCGCCAACTGGTGCCAGCAGACGGAAACACCTCTCTACCCGAGGGCAACGTGACTGGAAAAACTGCATAGTCCCGAACCTCGTTGCGCAGCGTATCACCAGCTTTCCATGGGCCGCGAAAATCTCCATCCCGATTCGTATAACGCGATGTCTGCTTTTCAGTTTTTTGCAACCGATTAAGTGCGAGTCGATTGATGTTTTTTGCACATACAAGCACAAAATCATGCGAAGAAGACAAAAACTTTGAATCAGCTTTTGGCGCGTACTTTTTTTCCCATATCACTGTAGTGAGGAAATTCCCCCGCCCAAACACCTCGTCACACAACACCTTGAGGTAATGCGCCTCGTTGTCATCAATCGTGATCCACAGCGAGCCATCATCCGCCAGCAAGCGCCGGATAATCTCCAGCCGGTCGCGCATCAGCCCCAGCCAGATCGAATGCTCCAGCCCATCGTCGTAGTGCGTAAACGCGCTGCCGGTGTTGTAAGGCGGATCGATAAACACGCATTTCACCTTGCCCGCAAACTCCGCCTCCAGCGCTTTCAGCGCCAGCAGGTTGTCACCCCTGATGAGCCGGTTGTCAAACAGGTCTTTGTCCGTGACCCGCTGCTTCGCGTGGTAACTGCGCTTGGGGTCTTCCAGCAAGATGCGCGGCTCCAGCCGCGGCCGCTGGTCTTTGCCTATCCAGGTGAGTTCTAGTTTTTGATTCATGCAGTGGCAGCCTCTTCGGGCTCTTCAATATACGCATCTCCCATCATCATCTTGTAATGCGCCAACTGCCCTTTTTGTTTAAAAATCATTCTGAATATGTCCATGTATTTTTCGGACGTTGTATCTCCACCGGAAACAAAAATATCATCATGCGCAAAATGAGACCCGTCATTGACCCATGAAATTAGGGATTTGCAGGTAATTTTGTCTTTCCCATCAAATTGATCACAAATGTCATTCAAGTCAATGCCGCCGAGAATTTTGAAATAGTTTTCTAATATGCGGCGCATAGTGTTTTGTATCGTCAAAGTGGAACGATCTGTTTTTCGCAACTCATCCCAGAGTAAGTCATAGGAAGTTGTAATCGGGTTACTTGGACGTGACTCCACTAGCGATGTGTCATTCGGCTTTCTAACAATCCAGAAAGTCTCATCCTTCGAAGCACCTTTCTTTGGTCGTTTTGAATTGAAAGCGACTTCCTTATGGAAATAAACATTGTGCGTAAGTACGAATACCTGCTTGATATGGCCATGATTGTTTCGGATCTCATCAAACAGGCCTTTTATAAGGCTGCTAACGATAAACAAAACCTCACTGTCCAAGCTGGAGACAGGATCATCAAAAACAACTACTCTGTCGTTTGTAGTGCCAGTTTCAGACTGACTCCCTTTCAGCAGGTGATAGAAGTAGAGGAATGTGACGAATGTTTTTTCTCCCTCACTCAGAGTTGTTTTAGCCTCAGTACCGTTCGCCCTTATAAGCTTGTAAGATTTCGCGTTAGATGCCTTGGCGAGTTTGAATCCTCTAAATCCAAAATTTGACAGCAGGTTATTGATGCCATCAATCGTAGGTTGAATACTTGTTGTCAGCTTTTCTAGGTTTTGAATCTCAACTTCCTTGAGCTGCTTCGCCGCCGTCTTCGTTTCAATCTGCTTTTTCAAAGAAGTTATTGCGGCCAAAAGTCCATCACTTAGCTTTTTAAATGAAGCGAGCTCTTGCTTAAGTTCGTGCTCAACGATGTACTTCCATACCTGCGCAGTCAGTGTTTTACGCTCCTGATTTATGTTGGCAACTGTTTTGTTGTGAGTGGTAATTTTTTGATTGGCTTCATCAATATTTGTATTGATGGTGTGGAGCACACCCCAAAGTGACTCCAATTCAACTGTTTGACTTGGCTCTTTCTTCTTAGTCCCAATCTTCTGCGTGTTGTTCGACACCAGTAAATCCAACAGTGCTTTACCGTTTGTCAACTTTTCCAAATCGATAAATTTTGATGCTATTGCAATGATGGAGGCAAGTTGCTCCGTAACTTGTCCGGCATCAGCTTTGTAGTTGATTTCGATCTCTTGTATGGCCTTACTGTCTTTCTCAAAAGACTCATCAAAATAGTCAGCCAAGCTTTGGGCAAAAACGTCGGAAGTCTCCTGTTGGCAAAACGGGCAGACGTCGTCGTTAACCTCATGAAATTTATGCCCTTCGCGGACCCAATCGCTATTCCCCAACTTTTTGATCATTGCGGCAATATCAACGTCACCTTTACCAAGGACGGGCTTCTTGAGAATAGCGGCTTCTTCATGGGCGATAAGTTTTGTCGCATTAATGGACGTAACTAATGCTTCAGCTATGGGCGTTGGGCCAAAAATTGTTTTTGCCTTTTCCTCTAGATCAGTCAACGGTACGAGTGCAACAATGTTTGAGGTCGATTCATAAAGCACCTTGGACTTGAATTTTTCTTTGTTGTCTCGGAATCCCTTCAGTGCTTCTTGCAGCTTAGGGTCATGTTTTTGCTTTTGCAGCCAGCATTTTTCTTTAAGTTGACTCTCTAGTGCAGCCAGCTCTCCATACTTCCCCGCAGAACCATCAACTTCACCCAACGTCTGTTGCAATTTCTGAATTTCTGCGGTAAGGCCAGTGAGATCTAGTCTTGTCGTACATATTTTTCCAAGCGTTTCTGTGTCTTGCTCACCAAGAGTGAAAACGCCTCTTAGCTCTTGTGTTTGCGTGAAATTTTTATCGACAAAATCTTGGTTGTAAACCAGCGCTTGCAGCTTGGATCCATTCATCCACGTCACTCTGCATGTTGGGTGGCTAGATTCCTCCGCAATGACCTTCGCAATCGTTGATTTACCTGCGCCATTTGATCCGAAAACAAAATTGAACTTTGCCAACTTGGATAGTTGGCTACCAACTGCATCGTAGGACGCAGCTGACATTATTTGTATTGACTCGATCACAAATACCTCCCGGTTGTTATTGCTCAGGGCCACCTAGCGCCGTCAACTCCAGCCCCTCAATCTCCTGCAGCGACTTCCCCGCAATTCCCTGCAAGTCCCCATACATCCCCACGGTGGAGTTCATCACGCTCTCAATCTGGGTCTGGCGCTTGGCCCATTGTTTCATGATGACTTT
>JAYVPR010000370.1:0-4376 GCA_043757245.1 Polaromonas sp.
CGATTTCAAATCGGCACCAAACAAAACCGCTCGTAAAGCCGCACCAGTATTGGCTCTCCTGCGTTTTGCGCGCGCGTTAACCGGACAGCAGTGATGGCATTAAAATTGTCGAAAATTATTTTTCGAGATTGAAGTAGCTGCGTTTTAGGCTTGTTTGCATGTTCAAACGTTTCCCGTCCTTCCCATCGTTCTTGCGCCACGTTGGCCCCGGTGTTGTTACCGGTGCCGCTGATGACGATCCGTCGGGCATTGCCACCTACACCCAAGCCGGGGCACAGTTTGGTACAGGCCTGCTGTGGACGGTGTTTTTATCATTGCCTTTCATGATTGCGATTCAATTGGTTAGTGCGCGCATCGGCCGCGTGACTGGCAAGGGTGTGGCGGCTAATCTGCGCGAGCACACGCCCAAACCTTTTTTAATGACCATGGTGGCGTTGCTGGTAGTGGCCAACACCATCAACATCGCTGCCGACATCGCCGCCATGGGCGAGGCGCTGCAACTGGTGGTCGGTGGTGGCCGGCATTTTCATGCGGTGGCGTTTGGCGTTATCACCGTGCTGCTACAGGTGTTTGTGCCGTATCGCAAGCTCGCGCCGATACTGAAATGGCTGACGCTGTTTTTGTTTGCTTATGTCATAGCGGTGTTTCTGGTTGATGTGCCGTGGGGCCAGGTGCTGCATGACCTGGTGATACCCAAGCTACAGTGGACATCCGGTTACTGGATGATGATTGTGGCGCTGTTGGGCACCACGATTTCGCCTTATTTGTTTTTCTGGCAAGCCTCGCAAGAGGTTGAAGAACTGCGTCTGAAGGGTGGTATCCAGGGTGGCGTGGTGGGTACTGAAAATCAAATTCGCCACGATTTGAAGCGTGTCAAACGCGACACCTATATTGGCATGTTTTTCTCCAACGCCGTCGCGTTTTTCATCATGCTGCTGGGTGCGGTGGTGCTGTACACGGCGGGTATTCGAGACGTGACATCGGCAGCGCAGGCCGCGCAGGCCTTGCGTCCGCT
This sequence comes from Polaromonas sp., assembly GCA_043757245.1. GTDB lineage: Bacteria > Pseudomonadota > Gammaproteobacteria > Burkholderiales > Burkholderiaceae_C > Polaromonas. Next base: position 1,016 of record JAYVPR010000370.1, read on the forward strand.
GGCGGGTGACTTTGCCTTTGCGCTGTTTGCGGGTGGCATTATTGCGACTGGCTTGCTGGCTGTACCGGTGCTGGCATCGTCAAGCGCTTATGCCGTTGCCGAAGCCTTTGGCTGGCCCGACGGTCTGGAGCGGCGCTGGTTTGAAGCCAAGCACTTTTACGCCGTCATCGTCGTGGCAACGGTGGTTGGCATGGGCATGGACTTTACCCCCATAGACCCGATTAAGGCGCTGTATTGGAGCGCAGTGATTAACGGTGTAGTTGCTGTGCCCATCATGGCCGGGCTGATGCTATTGGCCAGCAAACAAGAAGTCATGGGCAAGTTCACGTCAGGTGTCAAAACCCGTTGGTTTGGCTGGGGTGGCGTGGCGGTGATGGGCTTTGCGGTACTGATGATGCTGGCGGATGTGGCGCGTCAAATGCTCGGCGGAGCATGATTTCAATTTGCATTAAAAAAGAGAACAAGGCGAGCCGACGCAGTTATCGTTTTTAATGCAAATTGGGATGAGCCGTGCGCGGCCTGCGGATCAATGATGAGGTCGAAGTGCTTTTAATACATTCTCTGCCGTTGCAGGTGCCGTCAGCCTGACCACTGTTCCATCACCCCGCCCAGCTGACACGGCAGCCTTCAAAGCCTCATAGACACTGATCGCCAGCATGAGAGGTGGCTCGCCGACGGCCTTGCTGCCAAATACGTTGTCTTCACGGTTTGGTTCAGGCCAAAAATCGACTTTAAAGTGTTCAGGGATGTCGCCTGTCGCCGGGATTTTGTAAGTGCTGGGGGCGTGGGTGCTTAGCAAGCCCTTGTCGTCCCACACCAATTGCTCGGTCGTCAGCCAGCCCATGCCTTGTACAAAACCACCTTCGATCTGGCCAATGTCAATGGCCGGGTTAATCGACGTGCCCACGTCGTGCAAGATGTCTACTTTCAAGACTCTTGATTCACCCGTGAGCGTGTCTATGGCCACCTCGGTACAGGCTGCGCCGTAAGCAAAGTAATAAAACGGCCTGCCTGTGAGCGTGGCTTTGTCGTAGTGAATTTTTGGGGTGCGGTAAAAGCCGTCGCTCCACAGCTGGATGCGATTGGCATAGGCGAGCTTGACGACATCCCCAAACAGCCGTGCGTTGTTTGGGGTAGTGATGCGTCCACCTTCAAACCGCACTGCGCCCGCACCGCAGTTGTCCAGGCCGCTGACGAATTGCGCCAGGTTGTCACGCACATTTCTGGCGGCGTATTGCGCGGCTCGTGCGTTCAAGTCTGTGCCCGCAGATGCAGCGGTGGCGGATGCATTGGGTATTTTGCCGGTGTCACTGGCCGTGGCCATCACTGCTTCAAAAGAAACGCCGAGCTCATCGGCAACGATCTGGCAGACTTTGGTGTTCAAGCCCTGGCCCATTTCGGTGCCGCCATGGTTGACTTGTACGCTACCGTCCAGATAGACGTGTACCAGTGCGCCAGCCTGGTTGAACAGCGTGGCCGTGAATGAGATGCCAAACTTGACTGGCGTGATGGCCATGCCGCGCTTGATGACGGGGCTATCTCTGTTCCACGCGGCGATGGTTGCTTGCCTTTGGCGGTAGTCGGATGTTTGCTCAAGCTTTGCCAGCAGCGGCGCAAGGATGTTGTCCTCTACCTTCATTTGGTAGTGGGTGACGTTGCGACGCATGGCTTCGACAGGCTCAGCTAGAGCGGTGTTTTCTTTGGCCGTTCGCCCTGAGCTTGTCGAAGGGTCTGTGAGTTCCTCGCTATATAAATTGCGCATGCGCACATCCAGCGCGTCCAAACCCAGTGTGCGAGCCATGTCGCCCATGATGTTTTCCATCACAATCATCCCCTGCGGCCCGCCAAAACCGCGAAACGCCGTGTGGCTTTGGGTGTTGGTTTTCAGGCGGTAAGAGGTGATGTCCACATCTGATAAAAAGTAAGCGTTGTCGAGGTGAAACACGGCGCGGTCTGCCACCGGGCCCGACAAGTCAGCGCTGAAGCCGCAATTGGCCGCCATCATCATTCGCAAGCCAGTCATACGGCCCGTGCTGTCAAAACCCACGCAGTAGTCATACGCAAATGGATGGCGCTTGCCGGTGATCATGAAGTCTTCATCACGGTCCAGCCGCAGCTTGACAGGGCGTTTAAGTTTGTGCGCCGCAACCGCCGCCCAAACCGCCATGTGCCCTGCCTGCGTTTCCTTGCCGCCAAAGCCGCCACCCATGCGGCGGCACTCAACACGCACCGCGTGATTGTCCAAGCCCAGCGCATGGGCGACCCAGTGCTGCACCTCGCCGGGGTGCTGCGTGCTGGCATAAATCAGCCACTGGCGTTGCTCTTGGGGCAGGGCGTAAGCGACTTGACCTTCCAGGTAAAAGTGCTCCTGACCACCCACTTCAAGTTTGCCGTGCAATGTGTGTTCTGCAACGCTAAGTGCCACAGCCGCGTCACCGCGTTTGACGACGACTGGCGGTAGCACATAGCTTTTGGCAGCCAGAGCATCGTGTATGTTCAGCATGGCGGGCAAAGGGTCGATGCGGCACACCACCCTGCGGGCAGCGCGGCGCGCTTGCATCACCGATTCAGCCACCACCAGGCCAATGACCTGGCCGACGTGCTGTACGGTGTCTATCGCAAAAACCGGTTCGTCGTGTGCAAACGCAGCCAAAATCGCGTCGCCCGGAATGTCTGCGGCCAACACCACATCGACCACGCCGGGCATGGCCAAACAGGCTTGGCAGTCAACACCGAGCAGCTTGCCATGGGCCACGGTTGACAAAATTGGCGCGGCGTACAGCGTGCCTTTGATTTCAGGTATGTCGTCCACATAGGTCGCTGTGCCCGCTACTTGGGCGCGTGCGCTTTCGTGAAATTTGGAGTGTCCAGCGGCTGTCATTCGTGACGACCCAAAACAAATGACGCCAGATTGATCTGCTGCAGGCCCTGGCTTTCCAGCCAGAAGCGCTCCAGCAGATTGCCCAGCACCTGTGTGCGGTAATTGCTGGATGCGCGCATGTCAGAAATCGGTGAAAACTCGGCTCTCAAGACTGACTTTGCGTGTTCAATAGTCGCCTTTGACCAATATTTACCAGCACAAGCAGCTTCTGTTTTAGTAGCGCGTACGGGCGTGGCTGCTACGCCGCCTACGCCAATCGACATCTTGGAAACGATACCGTTGTCAATCTCCAGGCTCAGCCCCAGGCAGATGGCGGAGATATCGTCGTCAAAACGTTTGGAGATTTTGTAAATGCGCAGGAATTCGGGAAGCCCCCATCCCTGCCTTGTATGCTGGAAATTGGGAACGTAGTGAACGGTGACGTAATTTGTTTTGGGGAGTTATCCACAGCCCGTACGGCCTTAGAGCTTTTAGCTCGTG
>JAYVPR010000371.1:0-16530 GCA_043757245.1 Polaromonas sp.
CGCCCGCAAAACTGATGATGCCGGGCTTTCCCAGCAGCTTGAAAAGCTCGCGGATGGCGGAGGTTTCTACATTGTTCAGGCGGGAGGCGAATTGAAGGGACATGGCGTTGGCAGATAAAAATGTAACCATAGATGGTAGCGCTTGCGGGAGCAGGCTCAAAAATTTCTTGACAATATGCCATGAACAAAGAATCCATCAACGCCTTTTTTGCAATTCTGCAAGGCGCCAATCCGATGCCTGTGACTGAACTTGAATACACCAGCGTGTTTGAGCTGCTAACAGCCGTGCTGCTCTCAGCCCAAGCCACTGACGTGAGCGTGAACAAGGCCACGCGCAAACTCTTTCCGGTGGCCAATACACCTCAAGCCATATTAAATCTGGGTCTAACGCAGCTTGAAGAGCACATTAAAACCATTGGCCTTTTCCACAGCAAAGCCAAGCACCTGTTGCAAACCTGCCAGATGCTGATTGAGCATCACAACGGTGTTGTGCCGCGCTCGCGCGAGGCGCTTGAGGCGCTGCCCGGTGTAGGCCGTAAAACGGCCAATGTGGTGCTGAACTCTGCCTTTGGCGAGGCAACGGTGGCAGTCGATACACACATCTTTCGCATGGGCAACCGCACAGGACTGGCACCCGGTAAAACGCCACTGGAAGTTGAATTAAAGCTTCTCAAACGCATACCGCCAGAGTACCTGGTAGACGCACACCATTGGCTGATACTGCATGGCCGCTACGTGTGTACCGCCAGGTCGCCGCGCTGCTGGGAATGCGCAGTCAGCGGCTATTGCGACTTTAAAATAAAGACTACCGCACCTTGAGGTTGCTATTACTTTAGAAGCAGTATGTGTTGGAAGTGCTGAACATGCTGAATATGCTAAATACGCTGAACATCGTCCAACAGCACTGCGGCAAGCTTGCCGCAGTGCAAACGGCAGCTTCAAGCCCCTATAGTGCGAAGTATGACAAGCCCAGTACCCACTCAGCACCCTTCCAGTTACCAGCGCCGTATTTTGCTGGCCGTCAGCGGGCTGAGCCCGCAAATCGTGACCGAGACAATTTACGCTTTGGCTTCTTTAGTGGGCGAACCCTTTGTGCCCACCGAGGTACACCTCATTACTACCCGTGAGGGTGCCAACCGCGCCGAGCTGTCACTCTTGAGTGACGACTTAGGCTGGTTCCACAAACTGTGCGCTGACTACCATCTGCCCGGCATCCAGTTCAGCCGCAAAAACATCCACATCATGCGCGATGCCAATGAGCGCGGTATGGACGACATTCGCAGCATTGAAGACAACCGCGCTGCGGCCGACTTCATCACCGCCCGCGTTCGAGAATTCAGCGCCGACCCCACTTGTGCCCTGCATGTATCGATTGCCGGCGGGCGCAAAACCATGGGCTTTTACCTGGGCTACGCGCTGTCGTTATACGGTCGCCCACAAGACCGGCTGAGCCATGTGCTGGTGAGCGAGCCGTTTGAGAACAGCATCGAATTTTTCTACCCCACGCCCTACAGCCGGGTACTGCAAACACGCGACGGCAAACTGGCAGATACAGCCATGGCCGAGGTCACGCTGGCCGAAATTCCGTTTGTGAGCCTGCGCCACGGCCTACCGCAGGCGTTGCTGTCGGGCCATTCCAGCTTTGGCGAAACAGTGGCCGCCGCACAGGCTGCATTGGCTGCACCGGCGTTGGTGATTGATGTGGCGGGTCGATGCATCCAAGCGGGCGGACGCACCATCAAGATCGCACCCGCAGAGTTGGCACTGTTGGCGGTATTTACAAGACAAACCATCAACCGTGCAGGCGCGCTACCCGCACCCAGCAAAGGCGTGCCAGACTTGCCGTGGGCACAGCGTTTTTTGAGGGAATACCGCGCCATTACCGGCACGCTGTCAGATACCGATGCCACCGAGCGTGCTTTGCGAAACGGCATGGACGGTGAATATTTTTCGGTCCGCAAGTCGAAGCTGGAACGCAAGCTGAAAACAAGCTTGGGCTCGGCAGCAGACGCCTACAAAATTGACGGCGGTAAGCAGCGACCGGGTAAATACCAACTGACGTTGGCGCCCGAGGCGGTACGATTTGCCAAAGATTTTGAAAGCGTGGCATTCAGGGAGGATGTTTGATGACCATGAACACACTGACCTATCAGGTCAGTTTCAACACCCCCGCCTTTCTGGGCAATGCCGAGCAGCAAGCCCAGTGGCGCACGCCGCCGTTCAAGGCGCTGCTGCGGCAGTGGTGGCGGGTGGTGATGGCGCCGGAAGTGGGGTATGACCATCGCGAGTTGCTGCGGCTTGAGAACGAGTTGTTTGGCAGTGCCGGCGATGACACAGGCGGTGGGCGATCCAAGGTGCAGCTGAGATTGTCAGACTGGAGCGACGGAAAACTCGATCAGCGCCCACGATTGAAGTCACAGTCTCATCCTGAAACAAAGAAAAAAGACGGGTCAATGATCAGACCCGAGGCAGACGTTTACCTCGGGTTTGGCCCCATCACTTTGGATGACATGCGCAAGGCGATTGCACCTAGTGCGACCACTGCAACTTTTAGCTTGCGCTTCCCAGCTACCGAAACCGAGACCTTGCGTAAAACCATGCAGCTCATTGCCTGGTTCGGAACAATGGGCTCGCGAAGCCGCAATGGATGGGGCTCTTTGCACATAGAAGGTGAAGGGCTTTTGGGGCTGGAAGGGCTCTGTGACTCCAAACTTGCAGAACAAGCCTTGGGGCGCAGCTTGCCAGACGCGCTGCAAGACCGATTGGCCAGTGATTGGCCTCACGCTTTAGGCCTGTGCACAGATGCACGTCCAGCAATTTGGCGAGTTGTAGCAAGCCGTGATGCTGCACAGGGAAAGTATCTCGGGTTCAATAGCTGGCGCGACGTCATGGAGCGCCTTGCGGCTCTCAAAATTGGTTTTCGTACGCAGTTCAAGTTCAATAGCGGCAAACCGCACAGCCGTGTGGAAGATCGCCACATCCTGGCCTACCCTGTCACCAACCACGACCTGGCCGGCCTGAACAACGCCCGCCTGGCCAGCCAGATGCGCTTCAAAGTCTGCAAAAACAAAACGGGCGAGTTTTTCGGTCTGATCAACCACCTCCCCTGCGCCATGCCACTGGCTTTTTTTGAGCGCAGCAGCATCCGCCCGCCCGAGATCAAGCAACAGATCGAGGTCTGGCAACGCGTTCACGACTTTCTCAATGCGACACAACACGCCAGCCTGTTGACCCGCATCCGCAAGGGCTAAGCCATGACCCCCCAAAAACCAACTACACCAAAAAACTCGCCGCCTGGCTGCACGACCCGGCAGAAAAGCAACTGGTGCTGATGCGCGACCGCGAGGGGCACGAGGGTGGCACATCGCGTCGCCTGCGCGCGGCGCTCGACATCTCTTCCAAAGAATTCGACAAACGTGCCGACTGGCTTGCCGCTGCTGCCGACCGTCCCAATTGGCCGCGCGGCGAAGATGCGCGGCGCTATCCGCAATTTGAGTCCGTCAAGTTCGCCAAAGAGCCGGAGCTGATTCACCCCCTGTCGGGCACCCGCTTGCAACCGGGCACACTCGATTTGGACGTTGGGGTCGATTCCGTCAAAGCCGTGAGTCAAAACCACTTTGAATCCCTGATTCAGGACAACGACGACGACCTGCGCAAGACCTTTCTCGCTTTCTGGCGCTTTGGGCCAGAGGCTGGCAGACATGCCACCGAGCTGGGCGTACTGTGGAACATGCTGCCCGCCGACTCACGCATCCCGGATCACAGCATCTGGACTCACGTGGACACGGTGTCCGCCATCCACACCGCCATCGCGGGTGACGACAGCGGCTCGGACCAACCTGCCTTGCTGGTCATGAGCTTTGGCCCGGTGCAGGGTTTTATCGGCCAGGCGCGCTCCACGTCCGACCTGTGGGCCGGCTCACACCTGCTCTCCAGCCTGGTGTGGGAGGCGATGAAACCCATCGTCAGCCATCTCGGGCCGGACTGCATGGTTTTCCCCGCCCTGCGCGGCGTGCCGGTGGTGGACAGGTGGCTGATGGAGCCGGAAGTGGGCGGCGCTGCGTTCAAACAATTGTTTGAAGACATGGACTCAGAACTGCTGCGCGACAACACCGACACCAACCCGCTGTTTGCCGCCAGCCTGCCCAACAAGTTCATGGCCATCGTGCCATCAAAACAGGCAGAAGCCCTCGCAGGACGTGCATTAGCAGCTATTAAGTATGTAGCAAAAAACTGGACTGCAGATGCCGCAGAGCGCGTTTTCAAAGAGGCAGGCGTAGCCTTTTCGGACGTGACCCGTGCCCAAATTGACCAGCAACTCAAAGGTTTCCCCGAAGCCTACTGGGCCGCAGCCACCTGGCCCATGGACGGCGAAGGCTGCAAAGACACTGCCACCGCCAGCGCCCGCCTGCACACCGCGCTGGATGCGATTCACCCCGACCTCAAAAAGCAGGGCGTGTTCCAGGATGCCACCTGGAAGATATTGACCAAGGAACTCCAGCTCGACGGCCTGAAATTCTGGCAACCCAACACCGGCATCCTCTACCCGGCGGTGTATGAGCTGGCTGAGCGTGCCCTGGGCGCTGCCAAATCCACCCGGCCCTTTGCCCCGCTGCTGGAAGAGGGCCACCGCTGCACCCTGACGGGCGAGGCCGAGTGGCTGACCGATGACCGAGCACTGCTCGGGCTGAGCCGCAAGGAGCGTAACGAGCGCAGCGTCTGGGGCAAACTGGCCAGGGTCAAAAAATCCTGGGTCAAACCCGGCGAGCACCTGGGTGCCATTGCCACGCTCAAACGCCTGTGGCCCACGATGTTTGCCGAGCGGGTCAGCCGCTTGACCGGTGGCGATGTGCGCCGCTTTGTCGTCAGCACCCACGCGCTGGCCCTGTCCACCACGCTTGAAAAACTGGCATCTCAATTGGCAGATAAAACACTGACAACCGAGCAAACCGCCGCCTTGCTGGCCCTGGCATCGCCCGCCGCACAGTACGACGGCGTGACCCTGCCCAAGCGCTTGATGCGCCAGCTGCACCGCCTGCCACAAGCGCAGCAAGACACCCTTAAACGCCTGCCTGCCTTGCTTGAAGACGAGCAGGACGACACCGATAGCGGCTACCACCTGAACCAGACCCTGCGCCAATTGCTGGGCGACAACCGCCCGGAGAATTACTACGCACTGATCCTCATGGACGGCGACCGCATGGGCGGCTGGCTGGCGGGCAATGAAGACGACTACAAGCTCAGCTACCGCAAAACCTGGCACAGCAAGGTGCTGAGTGAAATGGACAAATACGAGCGCCGCACGGACGGTGCCGATCTCAAGAACTACCTCAATGCCAAGCGCCCGGTGTCCCCGGGCCGCCACGGTGCCATTTCGCAAGCGCTCAACGACTTTTCTACCCACCTGGCGCGCCATGTGGTGGAAGAGTGCTGCAAGGGCAAGCTGCTCTACGCGGGTGGCGACGACGTGCTGGCGCTGGTGGCCGTGGACGACTTGTTTGACTGCATGCAACTGCTGCGCCTGGCCTACAGCGGCATTGCACCCGATGACAGCATGGGGTTAGGCGACAGCATTGGCGCACTGCGCAAAGGCGGTAGCCGCAAGCAGCGACAGTTATTGCTTGCCGAAGGTTTTGGCCTCCTCAACGGGCGCTTGATGACCCTGATGGGCCACAAAGCCACGGCCTCCATGGGTGCGGTCGTAGCACACCACACCGCCCCGCTGGGCATGGTGTTGCGCGAATTGCGTGCCGCCGAGAGCCGCGCCAAGAACACGGTGCGCGGCACTTACGTCGGCAAAGACGGCAAGCCGCATGACATCAACCGCGATGCCTTCTGCCTGCGTGTGCTCAAGCGCGGGGGTGGCGAGGTCAGCGTGACCAGCCCGTGGTGGCCCGTGGGCGCAGACCAAAAGCCAGAAACGGCCCAGAGCGCACTGGCCCTCATGAAACAACTGGCCCAGCAACTGGCGCTGACAGATTTCTCGCGTGGTGCCATCTACCGGGCGCAGATGTGGTTTGAGGGCTTGACGGACGATGCCAGCGACATCAAAAACGCCCGTTGGCGGGATCAGATGACCACATCGCTGGCCTACCAGTTCAGCCGCCAAAAAGGCGATGCCGAAGTGGCCCGCCGCGTCGTCAACTTCGTCTGCGACGTGATGAAGCCCGAGCACCCCCGCAGCGCCATCGACCACTTTTTGGTCACCAGCGAATTTTTTGCCCGCGAGGCCCGTGCATTCAAGTTGGAAGCCCAGGCGGCCAAAGCCACCGAACCCACAATCGCAGGAATAGGCGCATGAACACGGTCAGCACCAGCTTCTACTACGTGCGCCCCACCGACAGCCTGTTTGTGCGTGGCAACCTGGCCTTTGGCGACAGCGGCGAGCACGGCAGCAGCCTGATGCCGCCTCCGCCTTCGCTGTTTGCCGGGGCCTTTCGCTCGGCCCTGCTGGGCAAGGACGCTGCGCAGATGGTGGCCTTCTTGGCACAAGGCGGGCGCTGCACCAGCCCCGCTCTGCACCAGTGCCTGGGCACACCCGCCGCGCCGGGTGCGTTTGCCATCCAGTGGCTCTCGCTGGCGGCAGAACCCGGCAACGCTGGTGGAAGTGGCGCACCCGAAGCCATCAGCCCCCTGCCGGCTGACCTGCTGTTGCTGGGCCAGCAATTTGCACCCCTGGTGCCGCGCGCCCTGGCGCAGGGCACGCCATCGGCCGGTGACTTGCCCCAGCGCGCCACACTGCAATCTGCCAAACAGGAAAAGCCCACCGGCGGCGTTTACCTGCGCCAAAGCGGCTTGGCGCTGCATCTCCAAGGCCGCCCCGCCGACAAGTCCCACAGCGTGGAAAGCAAGCACATCTACCAGCGCGACCCGCGCCTGGGCATTGGCCTGAACGCAGACGCCCGAACCGCAGAAGAAGGGCAGATTTACACCACCGAGGGCTTTGCCTTTCAAGCCGGTGCCGGTTTTCTGGTCGGCATCGCCGGCGTGGGCGACTTGCTGCCCAAAGAAGGCCAGTTACGCCTGGGAGGTGATGGCCGCAGCGCGCACTACCGTCGTGTCGATTTCACCCCGCCTGCAGCCGAACCAGCCTGGTTTGCCAACGGCCGCTTTCGCCTGCTGCTGCAAACCCCCGCCTTGTTCAGCCAGGGCTGGCTGCCCGAAGGCGTCACGCGGCAGGACGATGGCAGTTACCGCATGCACGGTGATGGCTTCAGCGCCCGTCTGGCCTGCACAGCCCTGGGGCGGCGTGAGGTGGTCAGCGGCTGGGACCTGTACCACTGGAAGCCGAAGCCCGCGCAAGCCGCAGCGCCGGCGGGCAGCGTCTATTGGTTTGACGAATTCACTGGCGACGCTGGCAAGCTTGCCGCGTGGGTGCAATCGGGCCTGTGGCCGCAAAATGCAGACGCACTGCAACAAAGCCGCCGGTCTGAGGGCTACAACCGCGCTCTGCTGGGCGCATGGATTTAATTTTTTGCTGTCACGCTTTTTTTGAGGACACCCCATGTTTGAAGCATCGCAACTGGTTTTTTACTACGCCGTCAGCCCCGTCCACATGGGAGCGGGCAGCGCCATTGGCGCCATCGACAGCCCCATTCAACGCGAGGTGCACACCAAACACCCCATGTTCGCCGGCAGTGGGCTCAAGGGCGCGCTGCGCCACCATTTCAACCGGGCCTGGCCACGCACCGAAGGCGATGCTCGCAAGCCGCACAGCCTCATCAACCGCATTTTTGGCCCAGACACGGGTGCATCGGACTTTGCCGGCGCCTTGTCGCTCAGCGATGCGCAACTCGTTGCCCTGCCGGTGCGCTCGCTCAAGGGCGGGTTTGCGTACGTCACCAGCCCATTGGCTTTGGCGCGGCTGCAACGCCTGGCACAGCAAATCCGCCTAACTGCCGACTGGGCTGTGCCCGCCATTTCAGAAAACCAGGCGCTCGTGGCCAGTGCTGGCTTGTTGCAAGACAAGAAATTGATTCTGGAAGCGTTTGAATTTCCATCCGAGGTTAGCGAGCCACTCAAAGCCATCGCCCAGTGGATCGCCACCCACGCCTTGCCCGGCACGGCCAACACCTTCTTTGCCGACAAGCTCAAAGCCGACCTGGTGCTGCTGCACGACACCGACTTTGCCCACTTCGCCCGCCACGCCATGGTGGTGGAGCCGCATGTGCGCATCAACGACGAATCCGGCACGGCCGACTCTGGCGGCCTGTTTTACGTCGAAAACCTGCCGCCCGAAACGCTGATGGTCGGCCTGGCCCAGGCCAGCATCGAGCGCTTCAAAAAAGACAGTCGCAACGCCGACTCCACAGCCCTGTTGACAGCACCCGAAGTCTTGTCCAAAGTGTTCACAGGCGAGGGCACGGCCCTGCCCGGCATTGGTGGCAAGCTGCTGCAAATTGGCGGCGACGCCACCACCGGGCGCGGGCTGGTGCTGGTGCAAGCCACGCCGCAACCCTGAGTTCAAATTTACGGAGCTACAACCATGCGCGCATACCAATTTGAAAAGACGTTTTCAGCCAACCATCAAGCGTTAATTGAGCTGCCGCCAGACGCACCCGAGGGGCAGGCCCAAGTCATCGTGCTGTTTCCTGATGCACAGGCAGCACACATAGCGGTCAAGCCACGGTTTGCCAATATGACGGAATTTGCCGTCTGGCTCCAGACACAGCCCCCCACGGGGCGGAGTGCCGAAGAGGTAGAGCAGCACATCCGTGAAGAGCGCGCAAGCTGGAATTGATCACATGCTGCGCGTCTATTTTGATTCCAACATGGCGATCTATTTTGTGGAGCGCCATCCCACCTATTTCCCGCAACTTATCCAACACTTGCTGGATGCCACGGGCAACGCACGCGTGACGTGTGTCACATCGGACTTGGTGCGCCTGGAAGCACGGCTGCTGCCAATGCGCCAGAACGAGAACAAGCTTTTGGCGCTCTACGACGAGTTTTTTGACGCATCGGACACCACTGGCATGGCCTTCAACAAAACAGTATTCGACGCTGCCACACAGCTGCGCGCCCAGCACGGGCTCAAGACCCCCGACGCCCTGCATCTGGCCGCTGCCCTCAACGCCGGTTGCGACGAGTTCTGGACCAACGACCAACGCCTTGCCAACGCCGCCCAAGACCGCATCCGCATCGTGACCTTTGAAAGCACCCCATGAGCAAAACCCTGGACCAACAACGCGCGGCATTAGCCTGGCAATATGCCACCGCAGGCATGCAGCAGCACGGCAAAGAATACAAAGGCCTGGCCAAAGGCGCACCCGCACTCATCATGAACAGCGGGTTGATGCCGACGCTGGCGTTTTATAACGGCAAGGGTCGCCCTGCGCAGCAACTGCTGGACGACCTGATTCGCGGTTTATCCAAGCGCTTGGCCGGACAGGAGCTCAAAACCGGGCAAGGCAGTCAACTGTTCCCACGCTTTATGGAAATGCTGCAAAAGGGAGAGTCACGCGATTACCTGCGCTACACCGATGAGGCGCTGGAATTGCTGAAGTGGATTCGACAATTTGTGGATGCGGTTGAACCACAGGGAGCGAATCCATGAGCGTTCCACAACGGATAGCCGCTGTACCCGGTTACATCGCCTCGCACAGCAAGGCCGCGTTTGTGGATGCCGCACCGGGGCACAAGTTTCTGGGTTACTTCAGAAACTGGCAAGGCAGTGATGGCCTGCCCTTCGCGCCCTACAAAGGCAAGGCGCGCATCATCGGCAACCCTGCAGCCGGCCAGGCAAAACGTGACGCGAACGACAGATTGAAAGCAGAGTTTGATGGCGTATTGAACGAGGTGTGCGAAATGGGTGCATCGTCGAAAGCCCAAATCGCAGCGCTACGCGCCCGCCAACAAGCCCTCATCACCCACCACGGCAGCAACGGCTACCGCATCAGCACCAAGAGCACAGCACCCTTTGCCACCGGCCTGGGCAACGAACACCCGATTGAGAATGGCTTTGCCTTCCTCACCCCCTACGGCTTGCCCTACCTGGCGGGCAGCGGCGTCAAGGGCATCCTGCGCCGCGCCATGCAGGAGTTGCGTGACGACGGCGAAGACGGGTTTACCGATGCGGCGATAGACGCCTTGTTCGGCCCCGAAGAAATCAAGCAGCCCGAAGATGCCCAACGCGGCGCGCTTGATTTTTGGGACGTATTCCCCAGTCCGGCGGGTAACAAGCTGGCGGTGGAGATCATGACGCCGCACTACGGCAAATACTACCAAGGCACCGAAACCCCGCACGACTCCGGCGCCCCGGTGCCGGTCAGCTTTTTGGCCGTGCCCGCAGGCTCTGCATTTGACTTCCACGTGGTCTGCCACGCAACGCGTTTGCCGGAAGCGCTACAGCTAACCTGGCGCGGCTTGCTCGGTCGCGCTTTTGCCCACGCATTTGAGTGGGTGGGATTTGGTGCCAAAACTTCGGTGGGTTATGGCGCAATGGCAGTCAAAGCCGCAAGCCCAGCCGCCAGCACTTCAGTACCAACACAACCCGGCACGGCAGGTGCTACACCAAACACCACGAGCAGCGCGTTGGTCTGGCCCGCCGCAACCCTCACGCTCAACAAAGGCACCGGAGAGATAAAAGCCAGCTTCGAGGGCAAATCCACCGCAGGCATAAAGGGCGAGGCAGCTAAGCAACTGCAAGCCGCATTGGGCGATGAACGCGCTACCAAGCTGTTTAAAAAACAGGAGTTAAAAAATGTCCCGGTCGAAGTGGCGCAGCAAGGCAACAGCTTTGTGCTGCGGAGTCTAGCTACGCGATGACCACTTATTTCATCTCCCGCCACCCCGGTGCCATCGAATGGGCGCGCCGCCAGAACCTGTGTGTTGACCAACTGGTGGCGCACCTAGACCCGGCCAGGGTGCAGGCTGGCGACACCGTCATCGGCAGCCTGCCTGTCAACCTGGCGGCACAAGTCTGCGCCCGAGATGCCGCCTACTGGCACCTGAGTCTGGAACTCCCCGCCGGACTGCGTGGGCAGGAACTCAGCGCCGATGATATGGAGCACCTAGGAGCGCAGCTTCAGCCCTTTGAGATTAAGCCCATAGGGCAACGTGAATCGCAACCGCACACGGCGCAGGCCATGTGCCGGGATTTTGAAAATACCCGTAATGAACAGGACTAACCATGGCTGAAATACATATTTGCATTGCTACCGGCCAAAACGCGGCCAACTTGCTGCCTATCAAGCAGCTCAAAGCACAAGAGGTTTGGATACTGGAAACCCCGGAGATGAAATCGCAACATAGCGGCGTTGATTTAAAGACTGCACTCCAGAGCTTTGTGCCTAAAGTAAAGTGCTTGCCTTTTGACGACGCGACGCCCCAAAGTATTTACAACGGTGCGGCAAAACTGGCGGATGAATCTCTAGACGGGCACGATGTGGTTTTGCACCTCACCGGTGGTACCAAATTGATGGTCTTGGCTATTCACCAGGAGTTGAGTAATCTCACCTCAGGAACCGGCAGCTACCGTGCCATCTATGCGGATACAAAAAAACAGACCCTCGACTGGATGGATACCCCTCCTAGCCAGGAGCCTATGCAGGACGTGCTTACCCTGCACGACTTGTTGTTGCTGCGCGGTTACCGCACTACCAACGATACCCGCCCCGGAAAAGACCAAAAGCGGGCAGCTGAACGCTCTGCTGTTTCCCGCCACATGGGTGAGCATGCCGCCAGTCTTGGCCGGTTTTTCAGTACGCTCGCATACAAGGCATCCATGGCGTGCGATGGCCGCAGTTTGACCCAGCAGTTTGATTACCCACCAGGCGGCCCGGCCGCGAAGTTGCTCAGCTTAGCTGTCAAGAGCAACCTGTTGCAATGGTCAACCGGCGATGCAGATTTGACCTTTTTAGACACCGAATGCGCCCGGTTTTTTGCCGGCGGATGGACTGAGGAATTCATTTTTCTGAAAATGACCGGCTTCCTGAAGCCCGGCCAATACGCCCTGAACGCCAGGGTTGTCCAGAACCGTACCAAAACCGAAAATGAAGTGGATGCCATTGCCGTCAAAAACAACCGCGCGCTTATCGTCGAATGCAAGTCCGGCAAGCAATCCAATGCCCAGGACTCGATCTACAAATTGGGTCAAGTGGTGCAACAGATAGGAGGCTTAATGGCACGGGGCTTGTATGTCAGTGCGCAACAAGTCAACGATTACGACCGCCGTCGAGCCACCGAGTACAAAATCGACGTACTGGCCGCGGAAGAGTTACAAACAGTAAGCAAGTACCTGCACGACTGGGCAAAGCAGTAAACGAATGCAATGACAGTCCAGCCCCACCCGCGACCTGCCGTGCCACCAGCCGCGCTACCAAGCCCACTCCACATCGCCCGCTACCGCTTCACAGCCATCGCCCAGCAGCCCCTACAGTTGCCCGAGTACGCCGGCTCGCTCTTGCGCGGGCAGTTTGGCGCGGCACTGCGCCAGGTGGCCTGCATGACGCGCCAGCCCACCTGCCCCGGCTGCCCGCTGCTGCAGAGCTGCCCCTACACCCGCATCTTTGAAGCGCCGCCGCCAGAAAAAGGCCAGCACGCGCTGCAAGACTTCAGTCAAATACCAAACCCCTATGTGATGGAGCCGCCCGCGCCTGGCGCGCGCGTGCTCGCCGCCGGTGAACCGCTGGTATTTCATCTGGTACTGGTCGGCCATGCCATCGAACAACTTGCGCTGGTGGTGTTTGCCCTGCAACGCGCGCTGGCCCAGGGACTCACGCGCCAGCGCATCCCGGTGGACCTGCTGCGCGTGGACTTGCTCGACGCGCAGGGCACGGCACAGCCGGTGTGGTCGCACCAGCAGCCCACGCTGGCCGAGCACCACCAAGAACTGCAGATTCCCGCCATGCCAGCTGTCGATGCCAGCTGCATCACGCTGCACATCCACACCCCGCTGCGCCTGCAACAACAGGGGCGCCCTTTGGGCGTGGGGCAACTCACGCCGCGCGCGTTGGTGGCGGCACTGGCCCGGCGCAGCGCCTTGCTGATGGAGTTTCATGCCGGACAAAGCGGCTGGGGCGAGGCCGCACGGCGAATCACGCACACCAGCGCAACCCTCACCGACACGCGTGAGCTGCACTGGTTTGACTGGACGCGCTACTCAAGCAGCCAGCAGCAAGAAATGACCTTGGGCGGCGTGCTGGGCCGTTGGACGCTGCACGGCAGCGCGGATGCGTTGGCTGCGCTGTGGCCCTGGCTGTGGTTGGGCCAGTGGCTGCATGTGGGCAAGAATGCCACCATGGGCATGGGTGGCTACACCTTGCAAACCCCAGCGCCATAACGCACCACTGATTCGGCGGCAAGCTTGCCGCAGCCGCCAAAACCGCGCAACCGCAGAACAATGCGTGTATGCCCCACCGTGACCTGCACCTTGCCTGCTACGACGTTACCGAACCTCGGCGTCTCAGTGCTGCCCTGAAGCTGGCGCGGCGCTACGCTACCGGCGGGCAAAAGTCGGCCCATGAACTCTTCTTGACCCCTGCGGAACGCGACACCTTGGTCACCGACATGCGCAACCTGTTGGACTTGGCAACCGACCGCCTTTTACTGCTGCGACTTGATCCTCGCAGCCGTGTACACACCCTGGGCAAAGCCGTACAACCGGCCGATCCTGATTTTTTTTACGTGGCCTGAACACTATGGGCTTGTTACTGCTAGACCGCGCCCAGCTCGAAATCAAATCCGAAGGTGACACCTTGGCTCTGTACGAGGCAGGGGTTCGCCGTGGCACTGTGCCAATACGACTGATTGACCGCTGCGTCATCCACGGCGCCCAAACCCACCTAGATACTGGCGTGCTGATGAAGCTTGCCGAAGCCGGCGTCACCACGGTCATCATGAGCACCCGACAAACCCGCCGGGTAGCGCTGGTGCTGGGCCCCCAGCACAACGACGCCGCTGTGCGGCTGGCTCAATCGGCTCGGGTGATGGACGAATCGTTTTGCTGCCAATGGGCGCTGAGTGTGGTGCGCGCCAAACTGGCCCGCCAGCGTCGCACCTTGGGTACGCTGATGGCGCTGCGCCCCGACGCTCGCAAACCCTTGTTTGATGCCTTGTCCACCCTGGATGCCATCCTTAAATCCCTGCCCGTCAGCGGCACCGCTGGGGAAACCGGCCCGACGCTGGGCAGCCTGCGTGGATCCGAGGGGGCCGCGGCCCGCGCCTACTTCGCCGGACTGGCAGGTGTTATGCCACCAGCCCTAGAATTCAGTGGCCGCAACCGCCGCCCCCCGCGCGACCCAGTCAATGCTTGTCTATCCTTGGGCTACACCCTGCTGCACAGCCAAGCCGTGCAAGCCTGCAGCGCCGCAGGCCTGGACCCGCTGCTAGGCTTTTATCACCGCCCCGCTTTTGGCCGCGAAAGCTTGGCCAGCGATTTAATAGAACCCTTGCGCCCCGCACTAGACCTGTGGGTATGGGAGCAGCTGCGCAGCCGAACCCTGCGCGCGGAACACTTCACCATCGACAAAGGCGCCTGCCTGCTGGGTAAAGCTGGGCGCAGCGCCTTTTATGCAGATTGGGAAACGCAGAGCAAACCATGGCGGCGCTGGCTACAAGGCCAATGCAGGGCATTGGCCAACCAACTGCGCACCACAGGCAGCAACTGGCTTGCAACAGCAGAAGAGGACGACGAGCCATGCTGACCCACGCACGCCAAGCCACCTCAACCACCCCCTCTTCACACCCAGGCGCGCGGGCTTTGTACCTTGGCGCGCGTGACAAGAAGAACGTGACCTGCACCGACCAGGCACTGGTTGTACACAACAGCCTTCACCAAATACGGCGCTACCCGCTGGAGCGCATTAGCCGCGTGGTCAGCAGCGCCGTAACCGACTGGAGTGGCGACGCATTGCTGCTCTGCCTCAAACACGGTATCGGCATTACATGGTTGGACAGCAAAGGCAACGCACTTGGCACCTGCTACCCGGCGCAGCGTCGTTACCCAACATTTTCAACAGCCATAGAGCTACTGACTGAAACCCCACAAGGCTTGGAGCGCTATGACAACTGGCTACGTGGGCGACGTATGGACGTACTGCTCCGCTGGGGCAAAGAATTCGCGCCCTTCATCAGCCCCGGGCAATGGGAAGCCACACGGCTTAGCTGGGTGTATGCCGGCCAATTTGAAGAACACTTGCCCAGCCCACTGCGCGGGCACAGCCTTGCCTGGGTAGGCGCACAACTTGCCGAGCATGGCCTACAACCCCTGCTATGGGGGCCGGCCGCGCAAGCCATAGACCTGGACGACGATCTATGCACCCTAATATGGGCAGAAATGAACCTGCGAGCCGGTAGCATGCTGGACGCAACACAGACCGAAGAGTCCGTCACCACGCTATTCGAGCGCTGGAACGCGCGCAACGGCAGCGCTCTGCTACTGCACATTACCAGTCTGAGCCGCACTGCAATGAAGGCGTGTACCACCGGGGATGCCATCATCTCACCGCAGCATGAGTAGCAACCAAACAGTACCTTGGCTGGTCATTTACGACATCGCCGACCCCAAACGGTTAGCCCGCGTGTTTAAAGCACTAAAAAAAGTAGGCGTACCCGTGCAGTATTCGGTTTTTTCAGTTGATGCCAACGCCATGGGCATGGCAAATCTGATGGTACAACTGACGCACTTGATCCAGCCCAACGCAGATGATATTCGCGCATACCGCCTACCTGAAAACGGCTGGCGTGCCACACTAGGCAATACGATGTTGCCCGAAGGCGTTTGGGTGGTGTAGACTAAAAAAAGAATGAAATGCTACATCTATTAGCCGCTACCCGCGTTTGGTTTCCCGGCAAGTGCTATCGTAAGTACTTATCAGGTCAGACTTATTTGGATCATGCAGTGATATTCAACGCCCTGAATTCAAAGGGATTAAGACTGGTTTCCGACGTCTGGACTGCGTCGCCCATCGTGATATTCAACGCCCTGAATTCAAAGGGATTAAGACTGCACATTTTTCCAGACAATGAACGGAATATCGTGATATTCAACGCCCTGAATTCAAAGGGATTAAGACATTTAAGATTGACCCATCGGCGTACACACAATGTGATATTCAACGCCCTGAATTCAAAGGGATTAAGACCAAGGCGTCAGACTTCGCCGCATCTTCGCGCTCGTGATATTCAACGCCCTGAATTCAAAGGGATTAAGACAGCAACAGAGCTTATTTCAATGCAGGCTGGAGGTGATATTCAACGCCCTGAATTCAAAGGGATTAAGACGTCAGGGTGTACTCAATCGCTTCCAGCTCGCTGGTGATATTCAACGCCCTGAATTCAAAGGGATTAAGACGATTTGAGCTAAGCCGTTGTCGTTAATATTTTTGTGATATTCAACGCCCTGAATTCAAAGGGATTAAGACGAAGGTTGAATTCTTTGCAGGTGTTTTCTGACGTGATATTCAACGCCCTGAATTCAAAGGGATTAAGACCATTTCGTTATACACAACTCCGGCAAAATCCCCCCAAGAAAAATTTAAAGGAAAACGATGGGCTGGGCGGGTACTGAATTTGAGACGATAGACTTGG
>JAYVPR010000372.1:0-4370 GCA_043757245.1 Polaromonas sp.
GGCTTCAGGCCAAACAGGTATTTTGCCTCGATGACTTCCAGCGCCTTGTTCATCATGGTGGCCGAGTCAACTGAGATTTTGCGTCCCATTACCCAGTTCGGGTGCGCGCAAGCCTGCTCAGGCGTGACATTCCTCAAGGTGGCCAGCGCGCGTGTGCGAAAGGGTCCACCGGAGGCCGTCAAAATAATTTTTTCAACGCGCTCAGCCCAGGTTGTCGGGTCTTCGGGAAGCGATTGAAAAATCGCGGAATGCTCGCTGTCGATCGGCAGCAACTGGGCACCGCCGGCGCGTACAGCCTGCATGAAAACATCGCCACCCACCACCAGCGCTTCTTTGTTGGCCAGCAGCAGGCGCTTACCGGTTCTGGCAGCTGCCATGCAGGACGCCAGCCCAGCCGCCCCCACAATAGCCGCCATGACAACATCAGTCTGGTCATGTGACGCTATTATTTCAAGAGCATCTTGTGCGTGTAAAACTTCGGTTATGAGCCCATTACTCTTTAATTTATCAGCCAGAATCAGTGCATGCGGCGGGCTGACCATTACAGCGTAACGCGGCTTGAAACGTGCGCATTGCGCCAGCATCAACTCGATTTGGGTGGCAGCACTGAGCGCAAAAACCTCAAACTGTTCAGGATGTGCAGCGACCACGTCCAAGGTGTTGACACCCACCGATCCGGTAGAACCCAAAACAGTGATGCGTTGCTTTGTCAAGGTCATGTTGCTTAAAGACTGACCAGCATCATGGCCAAAGGCACGGCAGGCAGCAGTGCGTCAACCCGGTCCAGTACGCCGCCATGACCAGGCAGCAAACCACTCGAATCTTTGGCACCTGCGCTGCGTTTGACAAGTGATTCAACCAGATCACCCACCACGCTCATGGCAGCCAGAAAGACCACGCCCAGGAGCATCACAAGCACGCCATGCTGCGCCCATAAACGCGCATACAAACTGCCACTAAAAGCACTGGCACCAGAGCGGTCTAGCCAAGCCCAGGAGACAGCCAGCAACACCACACCCGCCATGCCGCCCCATACGCCTTCCCAGCTCTTGCCAGGACTGATGGCCGGTGCGAGTTTGCTTTTTGTAAAGCGACCACCCAGGATACGCCCGGCAGCATAGGCAAAAATGTCCGCCACCCAAACCAGCAGCAAAACAGACAACAAAAATTGAATGCCCATGACTCTGGCCTGAGCAACGGCCAGCCAGGCCAACCAAAGCGCAGCCACACCACCCACCAAACGTAGCGGCCGGGCAATGCCAGACCAGCCAGCCACGCCTATCCGCAAAAGCGCACTGCCCACCAGTACCCACGCGCTGCCTGCCAGTATCCAGAGCATGGGCATCGGTTTACCAAGCAAGCCCGCATACCAAGCCAAGCCGCAAAGTGCAGCAAGCAACAATCCCCACAGCAAAGACACCATTTGGCTGCAGGCATTTAAACGCCCCCATTCCCAGCCCGCAGCGGCAATCAAAACCAGCGCTATCGCACAAAATGGCGTGGACGTGCTGTAAAACAGGGCGGGCAGCAAAATAGCCAGCATGATGACGGCGGTGATGACGCGCTGCTTGAGCATCAGGCGGTTTTCACGGCATGCGTTTGGACGCTGCGCGGTGTTTGGTTGATATTTAATTGGGCTGATGTTTGACCAAAACGCCGCTCACGGCTGTTGAAAAAAACAATCGCTTCATCAATCGCAACGGCATCAAAATCAGGCCAAAGCTTGTCAGAAAAATACAACTCTGAGTAAGCCGCCTGCCACAACAGAAAGTTGCTGATGCGCAACTCGCCGCCCGTGCGAATCAACAAATCAGGATCAGGCACATGCGCCAAGGCCATCGCTCGATCAAGCGACAATTCAGTGATCGCCTGGCCACTGTTTACCAGCTTTTGTGCAGCCTGGGCGATGTCCCAGCGGCCACCGTAATTAAAGCAAACATTGAAAATCATTCGCTCATTATGAGCAGTGTCCGCTTCCGCCTGCGACAGCGCCACCTGCACCTTGGGGGATAGCTGCTGACGATCACCGACAAAGTAAAGGCGAACGCCACTTTCCTGAAGCTTGGGCACTTCACGGGTCAGTGCCATGCCAAGCAAATCCATCAAGCCAGAAACCTCTTCTGCGGGTCTGTTCCAGTTTTCTGATGAAAATGCAAACACCGTAAGGACAGCAATCCCGCGGTCAGCGCAGGCCTGAACACAGGCGCGCAAGTTATCAACACCCTGCTTGTGCCCTGCAATGCGTGGCAAAAACCGCTTGGTTGCCCAGCGCCCATTGCCGTCCATGACAATGGCTACATGGTGCGGCACAGCGATAGGGTTAGCAGATTTCATACAGGCTAGATCAAGTAACGAGGCTGAGGTTTAACCTGATCAGACGGCCATGATGTCGTGCTCTTTAGACACGACCAATTTATCTACTTCTACAATAAAACGATCGGTGAATTTTTGCACTTCGTCTTGCGAACGGCGCTCATCGTCTTCAGAGGCCAGCTTGTCTTTGACCTGCTTTTTAACGCTGTCGTTCGCATCGCGGCGCAGGTTGCGGATCGCCACTTTGGCGTGTTCGCCCTCCCCGCGCACCACTTTGGTCAACTCCTTGCGGCGCTCTTCCGTCATGGCAGGCATCGGCACGCGAATCAAATCGCCTTGAGAAGCGGGGTTTAAACCAAGGTCTGAATCACGAATGGCTTTTTCAATCTTCGCGCCCATGCCTTTTTCCCAAGGCGAGACGCTGATGGTGCGCGCATCGAGCAACGAGACATTCGCAACCTGGCTGATAGGCACCATCGAACCATAGTAGTCAACCTGCACGCTATCAAGCAAGCCGGGGTTAGCGCGGCCGGTACGGATTTTGGTCAAACTGCTTTTAAAAGAATCGACCGACTGCTGCATTTTTTGTTCAGCAGTCGATTTGATGTCAGCAATGCTCATGGTGGGAACTCTCCAGATATCAACTACAGGAAAACATATCTACGGGCCGATCAGACGTGGACCAGCGTACCTTCGTCTTCGCCCTGCACAACACGCTTGAGGGCTCCGTGCTTGAAGATGCTGAAGACTTTAAGCGGCAGTTTCTGGTCGCGGCACAAAGCGAACGCGGTGGCGTCCATCACTTCCAGATTTTTACCCATCGCTTCATCAAAAGTGATACTGGTATAGCGCGTTGCGTTCGGATCTTTTTTCGGGTCAGCTGAATACACACCATCAACCTTGGTGGCTTTGAGCACAATTTCAGCGCCAATTTCAGCGCCACGCAACGCTGCTGCTGTATCCGTAGTGAAAAACGGATTACCTGTACCTGCAGCAAAAATCACCACTTTACCCTCCTCGAGGTACTGCAACGCTTTGGGCCTGACATAAGGCTCGACCACACGCTCTATGGCAATGGCAGACATCACACGTGCGGTCAAACCGGCTTTGTTCATGGTGTCACCCAGTGCCAGTGCGTTCATGACGGTGGCCAGCATACCCATGTAGTCAGCGGTTGCCCGATCCATACCGACGGAGCCGCCCGCGACACCGCGAAATATATTGCCCCCGCCAATAACCACGGCCACTTCGACACCCATGCGGGTAATTTCAGCGATTTCTTCAACCATGCGCACGATGGTGGCACGGTTAATGCCAAACGCATCGTCACCCATCAAGGCCTCACCTGACAGTTTTAACAAGATTCGCTTGTAGGCTGGCATGTGGGCGCTTTCTGGAATTGGGTTGGTGGTTAGTTTAGCGGCCTTCAGGCTGGATCAAAGTGCTCAGGCTGCCCTAAGACGACTTGAGCCGACCTCAAGCAGCTTTGGCGGCCGCAATTTGCGCAGCAACTTCAGCCGCAAAGTCGTCGACTTTTTTCTCAATGCCCTCGCCCACCACATACAAGGTGAAGGATTTGACAGCCGTGGCTTTTTCTTTCAGCATCTGCTCAACCGTTTGCTTGTCGTTTTTAACAAAACTCTGGTTGTGCAGGCTGACTTCTTTAAGGTACTTTTGTACGCCACCTTCGATCCGCTTGGCAACGATTTCAGGTGACTGCACAGGTTTGCCAGCAGCAACCGCTACCGATGCGTCTTCGGCAGCTTTTGCTGCAGCGACTGAACGCTCACGCGCGACCAACTCGGCTGGCACCTGGTCACTCGAAAGCGACACCGGCTTCATCGCCGCAACATGCATGGCAACGTCTTTGGCAGCAGCTTCGTCGCCATCAAACTCAACCACAACGCCAATACGCGTGCCGTGCAGATAGGATGCCAGCTTGCCAGAAGCAAACCGCTGAAAGCGGCGCACCGACATGTTCTCGCCAATTTTGCCAATCAAACCTTTGCGCACGTCCTCAACTGTCGGGCCGAAACCGTCCATGTTGAGTGGCATAC
>JAYVPR010000373.1:0-4368 GCA_043757245.1 Polaromonas sp.
GTCGGACTTAAGTCGTCGAAAGCGAAAATCGGCCCCAGCGAGGATAGTTTTTGACGTTTTCGCATCCCAATATCTGGATATTGGGTAAGAAAACGGCGAGAAATAGACCGCTGCGGTCGATTTGCAGCCGACGATTCTTAAGTCCGACAGGCTGCTAGATACGGGTATACCCTGAGTGCATCTGTCAGGGTTTATTCAGTGCTGACGCATCGGCAACAGGTAACATAATAAGTAACTATCCTGAGCACTACCTGCTTGGAATGCGCTATTGTTTAATGTTCTTTTTCTGGAGAGTTTTGTGTCCGCACTTCTCAAATTTGCTTTGGCCACCGACTGGGTTTCTGAACAACTCGGAAAAATCGCATCCTGGACGGTTCTGTTTGCCGCCATGATTTCCGCAGCCAATGCGTTTGTGCGCTACGGTTTTGACTGGAGTTCCAACTCCTTCATTGAAATTCAGTGGTACCTGTTTGCCTATACCGTCATGATTGGTGCACCGATTGTTCTCAAGCTGAACGAGCACGTTCGGGTTGACCTGATTTACGGCAAGCTCAAGGGCAATGGCCCAGTCTATGTTGACCTGTTTGGACTGGTGTTTTTTTTGCTGCCAGTGATTGGCTTGCTAGCCTATCTTTCTTATCCTTATTTCATGAAAACACTGGTGTCCGGCGAAATGTCGCAAAACGCCGGCGGCTTGATTCGCTGGCCCGCCGTACTTGCACTGCCGCTGGGTTTCGCCATGATGTGGATTCAAGGCTGCGCTGAAATCATCAAGCGCGTTGCCTACCTTCAGGGCAAATACGAAATGGACACCCATTACGAGAAACCACTGCAATAAGCGCTGTTTTATCAACACGTCGCTTCAGTAAAAAAATAGATTTCAGGAAAATAAAATGCAAATGGAAAATTTCGCACCGGTGATGTTCGCCGGGCTGGTCGTCATCATGTTGATTGGTTTTCCAGTCGCTTTTTCACTCTCAGCGCTTGGCCTTGCAAGTGGTTTTTATGCCATCGAAATGGGCTGGTTTCCAGCGGCTTTCATGGGCAACTTGCCGATTTCTATTTTTTCGATATTGAGCAATGAGCTGCTGTTGGCGATTCCGTTCTTCACCTTTATGGGTACCATTTTGGAGAAGTGTGGCTTGGCTGAAGACATGCTCGACTCCATGGGCCAATTGTTTGGCCCGGCGCGTGGCGGTATTGGCTACTCGGTCATCATCGTCGGCTTTATTCTGGGCGCTATTACCGGCACGGTTGCAGGCCAGGTGATTGCCATGGCCTTGATCTCACTGCCGGTGATGATGAAGTACAACTACAACATGCGGTATGCCACAGGCGTACTCGCCGCATCAGGCACCATCACGCAGTTGGTGCCCCCTTCACTGGTATTGGTTGTGCTGGCTGACCAGCTGGGTCGCCCGGTCGGTGACATGTACAAAGGCGCTTGGGGTCCGTCGCTGTTGCAAGTCGCAATGTTTGCGCTCTACACCTACATGCTGACCCGCATCAAACCCGATTACCTGCCCGCCATACCGGCGTCAGAGCGCACACTCAACGGCTGGCCATTGGCTAAAAAATGTTTGCGCGGCATTGTGCCGTCGGCTATTTTGATTTTCACCGTACTCGGTTCAATGGGCGGCTTGCCGTTTCAGAACTCAGCCATAGCCACCCCGACTGAAGCCGGTGCGATGGGCGTGGTGGGTGCTTTGATACTGGCGGCGATTTCCAGGCGGCTGTCAGTCACGCTGCTTTGGGAGGCCATGACCGGCACGATGCGGCTAACGGCAATGGTGGTGTTCATCCTGATCGGTTCACGCGTTTTCAGCCAAGTTTTCCAGGGCGTGGACGGTGCCAAATGGGTGGAGCATATGCTGACGGGCCTGCCCGGCGGCGTGACTGGATTTTTGATCGTCGTGAACGTGTTTGTGTTCTTCCTGGCGTTCTTCCTCGACTTTTTTGAGATCGCCTTCATCATTGTGCCCATGCTGGCCCCAGTGGCCGACAAAATGGGTATCAACCTGATCTGGTTTGGGGTGCTTCTTTGCGTCAATCTGCAAACCAGTTTCATGCACCCACCGTTTGGTTTTGCACTGTTTTATTTGCGGGGAATTGCCGACACGCTGTTTAAAGACAAGCGCATCCCCGAGGCCGTGAAATCCAACGACATTTACCTGGGTGCTATCCCTTGGGTCTGCATGCAGATTATTTTGGTGGGTATTGTGATTTTTGTGCCGCAATCGGTGACCATGTTTCTCGACGAAGAAGTGGTTGTGGACATTGACAAGGTCAAAATAGAAATGCCTGCCGAAGAAGGTGCTCCGGCGGCAGCACTCAAACCAGGCGAGCTGCCCGTACCTGTACCTGTCAGTACTGAGCCCCTGACAGCCGCTGAAACTGACAAGGCTTCAGACAAAACCGCCGCCGACGAGCAGAAAAAAATCGATGACCTGTTCAAAAAGTGATCTGGCGCCATTGCTCTCCAGCGGATTGCAATGACAACGCCTGAGCTATTTACGTTCACACCCACAGGCGGGCGAGTTGAATCCAGCGCATTTTCAGTGCCCTTTAAGATACTGGCCACTGCGCTGATTACACCTGCTGTCTTGTGGGGCTGGCAATTGTGGTCCAGCGGTACGATTGCCCTGACGCTGACCTCTAGCGGCTGGCTGTTGGCGGCTCTGTGCCTGATGGTCTATACCGGCTGGTACATCTTCAGGGGTAAGACCACGCTTGACAACATCACGCTGGAACAAACTTGGGTGTGGCACAAGCGCGCTGAGCTGCGGCAACTCGCTTACGTCAAATTGATTCGCGTGCGCGGCTTGGACTGGCTGATTGCGCCACGCCTGTACACCAAAACCTATGCCGGCAAACTGACCATTTTTTACGCCTCGTCGCCTGCCATGCTGGTTGAATTTCTACGGATAGAAAGCGAGCTGAAAGCGCTGCGTATCCGTCGTTAATTCCACTGCCAAAAAGATTCAGGCATAAAAAAACCGCGCCATGAGCGCGGTTTTTTTATATCTCAACGCTGTAGATTAATTACAGCTTTTGCTCTTGCATGAATCTGTCAAAACGCGCTTCGGTAAAACGGAACCAGAGGTTGGAATCAGCGCGGAACTTGGCGTAGTCCGCATAGACTTTCGCCCATTCCGGATTTTTGGCTGACAAGTCGCTGTAGAGTTGCTGCGACACCTTGAATGCCTCAACCATCACATCGTTCGGGAAAGGACGCAGCTTGGTGCCTGCCCCGACCAACTGCTTCAAGGCAGCCGGATTGCGCGCATCGTACTTGGCTTGCATATCGGTGTGTGCAAAAGCTGCTGCAGACTCGACGATGGCTTTATTTTCAGCCGACAGGGCATCAAACGCTTTTTGGTTGATGAACAAGTCCAGCTCTGGGCCACCCTCCCACCAGCCAGGGTAGTAGTAAAACGGCGCGACTTTGTTGAAGCCAAGCTTCAGGTCGTCGTACGGGCCTACCCATTCAGCAGCGTCAATCGTGCCTTTTTCGAGTGCGGTGTAGATCTCGCCGCCTGGAATGTTTTGCGGTACGCCACCCATGGGTTCAAACACCTTGCCAGCAAAACCGCCGATACGCATTTTCAGACCTTTGATGTCCTTCATGGACTTGATCTCCTTGCGGTACCAGCCACCCATTTGCGTGCCGGTGTTGCCCATTGGGAAACTGGTCATGCTGTAGTTGGCGTAGAACTCACGCATCAGCTTCAGGCCGTTGCCCTGGTACATCCAGGCCGTCATTTGGCGGCTGTTCAGGCCAAACGGAATAGCGCAACCGAGGGCAAAGGTTTCGTTCTTGCCGAAGAAGTAGTACGGGGCGGTGTGAGCGCAATCAACCGAGCCTTGCTGCACAGCATCGACCACGCCAAATGGTGGGGTGATCTCGCCACCAGCATGGACTGAAATTTCAAACTTGCCGCCCGACATGGCTTTAACCTTCGCAGCAAATACCTCGGCTGCACCGTAAATGGTGTCCAGAGCCTTGGGAAAGCTTGAAGACAGGCGCCAGCGAACTGCTGCCTGCGCGTGGACTGCGGGTGCAACACCAGCGGCCAGTACACCGGCAATGCCGGCATTTTTTATAAGGGAACGACGATCCATGAATATCTCCTGAGAGGTTGATTAACTTAAGGTTTCACACTGCGTTGATCCGCCGCATTCCCAGAAGGGTTCACTTAAGAACCACTCTGACCCCACGACTGAGTTGCATATTTTGTCAGGGTTCGGCTGTTACTGACCCGGTTTTTACCCCTAGGGAAACGCAGATTTATTCACTGAATTTGACAACACCGCCAGGGTATCAAACGTTAAGGGGTGGTAGCCAATATCTGAACCCAAAGATGAACA
>JAYVPR010000374.1:0-4360 GCA_043757245.1 Polaromonas sp.
GGGGGGCAATTGAGTTGTCGCTATTTTCGCAAATTTTCAGCACTTTTAGATGTGCAGGGGCTTGAGTTTGTTCATTTTCGTTGCCTAATCAAGGGCTTAGGTACAAAATCTATGGTAATTTCTCAAGATAAAACAGCCTCAAGAGCCATCAATCAAGAGCCATCAAGATGAACAACAATCTCGGTCATTTCTCACACGTCATCCCCCCAGCAGGTTTGGTAAGTTTGGCAAGTTTGGCACGAATGTCCCAGCTGTCTCTGGTGCTTGCACTGGCAGCTAGCGCAAGCGCGATCCAGGCGCATGACTTTCCTGTTACCCCTGACCAAAAGGCCACGGCAACCCAGGTGGCACAAACCGGTGTGCCGCTGGCAGACCTCGCACCCAATGCGCCAGACCGGCACACCGTCAAGAGCGGCGACACGCTGTGGGCCATCTCAGGCCTGTTCCTCAAAACGCCATGGCGCTGGCCCGAACTGTGGGGCATGAACCTGCAGGACATCAAAAACCCGCACCGCATATACCCTGGCCAGCAACTGGTGCTAGACAAAGCCAATGGCCGTGCCACCCTGCGCACCCTGCGGGCCGGCGCCAACGACGGGCCACCGACGGATGCCGTCAGGGTGTCGCCGCGCACGCGTTTTGAGTCACTTGCCGATGCATCCATCCCAACGCTGGCCGCCAACGCCATTGAGTCGTTTTTGGCAGAGCCCATGATTGTCGACGCCGCCGCCTTTGCTGTGGCACCACGCATCGTGGCCGCGCAAGAAGGGCGCGTATTGCTCAGCCGCGGCGACAGGGCCTATGCACGCGGCGAATACGCCACTGGCGGCGTTGGCAAACCGTTGAGCGATGCCAAAGGTCAGCCGCTAAATTACCGCGTGTTTCGCAATGCCACGCCTTTGAAAGACCCCACCACGGGCGTGATTCTGGGCTATGAAGCGCAGTTTGTTGGCAAGGCCGAACTGGTGCGCGGCGAGTCGGTTCAGCAGGTGTTGAACAAAGACGGCAAAACCACCACAGAGATCGTGCCCGCCACGATTGACATCGTGGTGGCCAAAGAAGAAATGCGCGTTGGCGACCGGTTGATACCTGAGCCTGAGCGAACCTCGCAAAGCTACATGCCGCGCGCGCCCGCCACGGCGATTACTGGGCAAATCGTGTCGGTTTATGGCAGCGCCGTGCGGTTTGCCGCTGAGAACCAGGTGGTCGTGGTGAACCGAGGTACAAAAGACGGCCTGGAAGCCGGCCACGTGATGGCCATTTTGAAGGACGGTGAGCGCCTGACGGACCGCACCGACAACGCCAGCACCCAGATCAAACTGCCTAACGAGCGCAACGGTTTGCTGATGGTGTTTCGCACTTATGAAAACCTGTCTTACGCGCTGGTGCTGCAAATCACCGACGGCGTGCGGGTTGGCGACCGTATCGTCAATCCGAAGTAAAGCCCCTGAAGCCTGAAAAATTTCGTTTTGGAGCGCGCTGAACTCAAAGCCTGGCTGCGGCTGACGTTGACACCCGGCGTTGGCAATGACACGGCACGTAAACTTCTGGCAGCCTTCGGCTCTGCCGAAGCTGTTTTTGAGCAAAGCGCAGCCGCCCTGCGACAACTGGGTAGCGACAAACTGGTGCTAGCCATCACCACCGAGCCGCCTAAGCTGGCTGATCTGCTGCAAACCACGCTGGATTGGTTGGCCAGCAGCCCTGACTGCGACTATCGGGCAGATCGCGTCATAGCGCCGATTGGCAGTGCGCTGTACCCTGCCCCCCTGCTGAACATTGAAGACCCACCCCTGGTGCTTTATATGATGGGAAGCCAATTAAATAGCTGGCAATATGCTACTGATTTAATAGCAAAAAGTCTTGCCATTGTCGGCAGCCGCAACCCCACGCCGCAAGGTGAAGCCAATGCCCGGCAGTTTGCCAAAGCCTTTGCTGAGCAGGGTTTGTGTATCGTGTCTGGCCTGGCGCTGGGTGTGGACGGCGCGGCGCATGACGGCGCCTTGCTGGGTGCGCCTGACAATTGCTGCGCGACGATTGCCGTGGTCGGCACCGGGCTGGACCGCGTCTACCCGAAAAAGCACTTGGCGCTGGCGCACCGAATTGCTGCGAATGGGCTGATCATCAGCGAATTCCCGATTGGTACACCGCCAATCAATGCCAACTTCCCGAAGCGCAACCGCATTATTTCAGGCTTGTCGGTAGGCACGCTGGTGGTGGAAGCTGCGTTGAAGTCTGGCTCGCTGATCACCGCGCGGCTGGCCAGCGAGCAAGGCAAAGACGTGTTCGCGATTCCCGGCTCCATCCATTCACCGCAGTCGCGCGGCTGCCACTATTTGATCAAGCAGGGGGCCAAGCTGGTCGAAACCGCGCAGGACGTGATGGAGGAGTTGAAGATTCCTGCTTCCCACGTTTCTCAAATTTCTCAGATTTCTCGCATTGATCCGCTAACCGGCGA
This sequence comes from Polaromonas sp., assembly GCA_043757245.1. Taxonomy (GTDB): domain Bacteria; phylum Pseudomonadota; class Gammaproteobacteria; order Burkholderiales; family Burkholderiaceae_C; genus Polaromonas. Next base: position 2,456 of record JAYVPR010000374.1, read on the forward strand.
GGATGACGAAGCACCCGAGGGTGATTCGGCGTTCCTGTCAGCGCTGGGCTTTGACATCGTCAGCCTGGACGCGCTGCAAGCCCGAACAGGCTGGCCCACGCCTGAGCTGCAAGCCAAGCTACTGGAGCTTGAGCTCGACGGCTTTGTTACGCGGCTGCCTGGCGGGCTGTTTCAAAGGATGGCACAGAGCTAATACTGGCAAGGCTGGCGTAGTTCTTCATCAGCCCGGCCCACTGTAGACGCGCGGTTTTCAGGTTGCGCTCTTTCACGTGGCCGTAGCCTTTGATGAGTTCAGGGATGCGCGCCACTTCAACAGCTATTGCGTGGTTTTCAGCGTTCAAGGTTTTGAGCAGCGCGTCAATCGACGTGGTGTATTCGCCGATCAGAGCGCGTTCCATCTTGCGCTCTTCGGTTTTACCGAACATGTCCAGCGCTGTGCCGCGCAAGCCTTTGAGCTTGGCCAGCAATTTGAAGCCGGTCAGCATCCACGGGCCGAACTGACGTTTTTGCAGCTCGCCCTTTTCGTTTTTCTTCGAGATCATCGGCGGCGCCAAGTTGTAGTTGATTTTGAAATCACCTTCAAACATGGCGTTCACTTTGTTTAAAAACGCCGTGTCGGTGTGCAGGCGCGCCACCTCGTATTCGTCTTTGTACGCCATCAGTTTGAACAGATAGCGGGCGACGTTCTGGCTCAAAAGTGTTTTGCCTGGCCCTGATTTTTCTGATTCCGCACGCTGAACCTTGCGCACAAAGGCTTCGTAGGTTTTTGCGTAATCAGCGTTTTGGTAAGCGGTTAAAAACGCAACGCGCTTGGCCACCAAAGCATCCACACTGTCTCTGGCCAATCTCGATTCAGGCATGGCAATCACTTGCGCAGATGCAAACAGCTTTTCAACCGACGGCAAATCATGCGCCGCGCGGCGACCCCAGGCAAAGGCGGTTTTGTTGTTGTCAATCGCTACTGCATTGAGTTCAATTGCGCGGGTCAACGATTCCAGGCTGAGGGGAATCCAGCCCTTCTGCCAGGCGTAGCCCAGCAGCATCGGATTCGTGTAAATGCTGTCGCCCATCAATTTGGTCGAGGCCAAGTCGGCGTTGAACACACCCAGGTTGTCTGTACCCACGGCTTTTGCAATCTCCGCCTGGCACGCAGCGCCAGGGTTTTGCCATGCACCGTTGTGTACAAACGATGCGGTCGGCGCGCTGTGCGCATTCAGTGCCACATGGGTTCTGCCGACTGCCATGCGGACCATGGTTTCCTTGTTGGCTGCAACAATCGGGTCGCAGCCAATGATCAGGTCCGCGCTGGCCGTGCCCACGCGGGTGGTGCAAATGCTGTTGGGTGTGTTGGCAATCAGCACATGGCTCCAGGTACTGCCGCCTTTTTGCGCCAGGCCTGCTGCGTCTTGCGTGACGATGCCTTTGCCTTCAATATGCGCCGCCATACCCATCAGTTGGCCGATGGTGATAACGCCCGTGCCGCCCACGCCTGCGACCACGGTGCCCCAGACCTGGCCAGCGCTTAAATTAGGAACGGCTGGCTCAGGCAATTCGCCCAAAGTAAACGGATTAAGTTTGTTGTCTGCCTTTGACTTTTTCTTGAGCTGCCCGCCCTCAACGGTGATGAAGCTCGGGCAAAAGCCTTTGACGCATGAGTCATCTTTGTTGCAGGTGCTTTGGTTGATTTGCCGCTTGCGGCCAAACTCGGTTTCCAGCGGCTCCACGCTCATGCAGTTCGACTGCGCGCTGCAATCACCACAGCCTTCGCAGACCAACTCGTTGATGACAATGCGCTTGGCCGGGTCTACCAGCGTACCGCGCTTGCGGCGGCGGCGCTTTTCAGTCGCGCAGGTCTGGTCGTAAATGATGATGGTGCAGCCTTTGATCTCGCGGAACTGCTTTTGC
>JAYVPR010000375.1:0-4314 GCA_043757245.1 Polaromonas sp.
TGTCACCTTCTGGCCCCCAATAGGCCACCGCCTGATGTTCTTGCAGTGACACCTTCAAGCGGTCAGGGAACTGGCGCTGAACCACGGCTGTTCGCACCCAAGGCACCGACTCAAAGACAGCACGCGTCTGCGCCAGATTCACCGTGAAAAAGTTGCCTGCCAAACGAGGCGCGACATTAGCGCGCAGCGTCACAGCGTTGTTATGCGCCACATCGCCGCGCACCGTGATAAGGCTGAGGTTAAAGATGGGCTGCCTGAACAGCCACGATGTCAAAAGCACCAAGGCCATCAGGACAAACAGCAAGCCAAACGCCATCGACATCCCGTTCATGAAACGGATGTCCGCGGGCAGCACAAGCGGCCGTCCTGCTGAGGGCAAAGTGCGTCTCAAGCTGTTGCTCCTTGCGCTACCTGATAGTCAAGCGCTGCGGTTTTGAGAATCTCAATGCACAGGTCTTCATAAGAAATACCCACAGCCCGTGCCGACATGGGTACAAGTGAATGCCCAGTCATGCCGGGCGAGGTATTTACTTCCAGCAAATAAGGCTGACGCGTCAGCTTGTCAATCATCACATCGGCGCGTGCCCAGCCCCGGCAATTGAGAGCGCGATAGGCTTGCAAAACCAGTTGTTGAATAGCCTCTTCTTCCCCCTCAGGCAGGCCTGCCGGCACCAGGTACTGCGTGGTGTCGGTAAAGTATTTATTTTGATAGTCGTAGTTACCGTCTTCGGCTGCGATACGAATAACGGGCAATGCATAAGCTTGGCTGCCCCTGCCCAGCACTGGGCAGGTCACCTCATCGCCATCAATGAATTGCTCGCACAGCACATCTGCATCAAGCAGTGCAGCCTGCTCCACTGCCGCCTGCATTTGTGCGCCGTCTGTGACTTTGGTCAACCCAATGGAAGAACCCTCCCGAGCGGGTTTGACGATCAGTGGCAAGCCCAGCTTGTCAAGCGCCGCCCTGATATCCTGCGCGGTATAGGTGCCGCGCAGGAGCAGCACATGTTGCGGCGTAGGCAGCCCCTCAGCCACCAGTACGCGCTTGGTCATGACCTTGTCAATCGCAATGCTCGATGCCATGACGCCGGAACCTGTGTAAGGTATGCCCAGCAGTTCCAGCGCGCCCTGCACCGTGCCATCCTCACCGAAACGGCCATGCAGCGTGATGAAGCAGCGGTCAAAGCCAGAGGTTTTGAGCATGCCCATGTCATGCGCCGCCGGATCAAACGCATGGGCATCAATGCCGCGGGACAAGAGAGCCGCCAACACACCCTTGCCAGACATGAGCGAAATTTCGCGCTCGGCTGATTGGCCGCCCATCAGCACCGCCACTTTACCAAAATCTGCCTGATTTAGAGCTTGTATTTGGCTCATAGCGCCCTACTCTCTGACGCAGGCAGCTCATTTATTTGTAGCGCATCTGTCACTTTTTGCGGGACGCTGCCAATCGAGCCGGCACCCATACAGAGCACGACGTCACCACTCATTGCGTTGTCGATGATGGCCTGCGGCATGGCTTCAATAGCGTCCACAAAAATGGGCTCTACCTTGCCCGCAACTCGCAAAGCACGGCTCAGGGACCGGCCGTCAGCCAATGCAATCGGTGCCTCTCCAGCGGCATACACCTCAGACAGCAGCACCACATCAGCCAACCCCATGACTTTCACAAAGTCCTCGAAACAATCACGCGTGCGGGTGTAGCGGTGCGGCTGAAATGCCAACACCAGGCGACGACCAGGAAACGCGCCCCGAGCAGCCGACAAAGTGGCAGCCATCTCTACCGGGTGATGACCATAGTCTTCAATCACGGTGAACCTGCCGCCTTTGGGTGCGGCCATGTCACCATAGCTTTGAAAACGTCGGCCAACACCTTTGAATTCCGCCAGCGCTTTTTGTACCGCGGCATCAGGCACGTTTAGTTCAACTGCCACCGCAATGGCTGACAGGGCATTGAGCACATTGTGCTCACCCGCGAGATTCAGCACCACCTCAAGATCAGGCAGCGTGACACCGTTGCGCCGCTGCGCCGTGAAGTGCATCTGCGCGCCCACCGGCCTGACGTTGACACCACGTACCTGAGCGTCAGCATTGAAGCCATAACTGGTGATGGGGCAAGTCACCAGCGGCACGATGCTTTGCACCGCCGCGTCATCGGTACACAAAATAGCCGTGCCGTAAAACGGCATGCGGTGCAGAAAATCAACAAAGGCTTTTTTCAGGTTGCCAAAGTCATGTCCATAAGTTTCCATATGGTCGGCATCAATATTGGTGACCACCGCCATCACTGGCAACAGGTTTAAAAACGATGCATCAGACTCATCAGCTTCCACCACGATGTAGTCGCCCGAACCCAGTTTGGCGTTGGCCCCGAGGCTGTTCAGACGGCCACCAATCACGTAGGTCGGGTCTAGCCCACCCTCAGCCAAAATGCTGGCAACCAGACTGGTGGTGGTGGTTTTACCGTGTGTCCCGGCAATCGCGATACCTTGCTTGAGGCGCATCAGCTCGGCCAGCATCAAGGCGCGCGGCACAACAGGGATGCGCTTCTCGCGTGCGGCCAACACCTCGGGGTTATCGGCTTGTACGGCGGTTGAGGTCACGACAGCATCCACACTGGCCAGATTTTTGGCGGCGTGGCCGACAAAGGTTTTGATACCCATAGCTGAAAGGCGCTGCAGCGTACTGCTGTCAGACAAGTCAGATCCGGAAATCACATAACCCAGGTTGTGCAACACCTCGGCAATGCCCGACATACCCGAGCCGCCCAAGCCAATGAAATGAATGTGCTTAATCGCGTGTTTCATAAGGCCAGCTCCTCGCAAGCGGCCACAATGCATGCTGCGGCTTCCGTTTTTTGCATCTTTTTAGCCTGTAGTCCAATACTAACGAGCGCAACACGCTCCGTTTTTTGTAGCATTTCGGCAAGTTTTTGAGGTGTTAATTCGCTCTGCGCCATTTGCCAGCCAGCACCCTGCTGCACCAAAAACCGGGCGTTGCTGGTTTGGTGGTCATCAACAGCGGATGGGAAAGGCACGAACAGTGCGGCTGCGCCCACCGCCGCAATTTCAGTCACTGTGCTGGCACCAGCCCGGCAAATCACCAGATCAGCATCTGCGAAGGCGCTGGCTGTGTCGTCAATAAAAGGCGTCAAGGTTGCCTGAACACCCGCCAACTGGTAATTGGCGCGCAAATCGTCGATCTGTTTTGCACCGCTTTGATGTGTGACGATGGGGCGCTTTTCTATCGGGATCAAGGAAATAGCTTGCGGCACGATGGTGTTTAGCGCCTTGGCGCCCAAACTGCCGCCCACCACCAGCAGGCGCAGTGGCCCACTTCTGCCTGCAAAACGCACTGCGGGATCTGCCTGCTGCGTGAATGCCGTTCGCAGGGGATTGCCCACCCACTGTGCATTTTTAAGCACATTGGGGAAGGCTGTGAAGACCCGATCAGCCACCTGAGCCAAAATTTTATTCACCATCCCGGGAACCGAGTTTTGCTCATGCAGCACCAAAGGTTTGCCAAGCAAGACCGCCATCATGCCAGCCGGAAAAGCAATATAGCCGCCCATGCCAATCACCACCTGCGGCTTGACACGTCGTATGACCTGAATGCTTTGCCAAAACGCCTTGAGCAAGCGCAGCGGCAGGAAAGCCAGCGTCACCACGCCTTTGCCGCGCACGCCTGAAAAATCTATCGTCTCGAAAGCAAACCCGAGCTGCGGCACAAGCTGGCTTTCCATGCTCGGGCTGGTAGCGCTGCCCTTGCCGCCCAGCCAATGCACACGCCAGCCTTTGTCGCGTAAGGCTTCGGCGACAGCCAGTCCAGGGAAGATATGGCCGCCTGTACCACCGGCCATGACTAACGCAACCCCCACGCTATTCACTTCGTGTAAGGCGCTGCCCCCCGAGGGGGCTAATTTCCCTTGGGGCGGCCCTGCGGGAAATTGCACACCGTTGGTGACATTCATCACTGTCATGCGCGACCTCCCCGCATCAGCAAGCGGTTCTCGTAATCGATTCTGAGTACGACAGCCAGCGAAATCAAGTTCATCAAAATCGCCGACCCGCCATAACTCATCAAAGGTAATGTCAAGCCTTTGGTAGGCAGCGCGCCCAAGTTCACGCCGATGTTGATGAAGGTCTGAAAGCCAATCCAGATACCGATGCCCTGCGCTGTCAAACCGGCAAAAAGCCTGTCCAGAGCAATCGACTGGCGGCCAATGTGCATGATGCGCCTGACCATCCACATGAAAAGACCAATCACCGTCAGCACACCGATCAGGCCAAACTCTTCACCAATAACCGCCATTAA
>JAYVPR010000376.1:0-4298 GCA_043757245.1 Polaromonas sp.
TCCGTCTGATGCGCGCCACACTGCGGGCACGGCAAGCTATGGCGAGCGCTTCTGTGCGGCGATTGCACGCGATAATATTTTCGCGACCCAGTTTCACCCTGAAAAAAGCGCTGACCAAGGTTTGGCCTTGTACCGCAACTTTCTGAGCTGGAATCCTTAAACTTCTACCGTTCCGTTTTTAACCGCAACATGCTACTTATCCCAGCGATTGACCTGAAAGACGGTCACTGCGTCCGCCTCAAACAAGGCGACATGGATCAATCCACAGTGTTCAGCGAAGACCCCGCCGCCATGGCGCGCAATTGGGTTAACAAAGGCGCTCGACGCCTGCACCTGGTTGACCTGAACGGCGCGTTTGCCGGCAAGCCTAAAAACGAGGCAGCCATTCGCAAAATTCTTTTAGAAGTCGGCAGCGAAATCGACGTGCAACTAGGCGGCGGCATACGCGACCTGGACACCATTGAGCGCTATCTGGACGCCGGTTTGCGCTACGTCATCATCGGCACGGCAGCGGTTAAAAACCCCGGTTTTTTGCAAGACGCCTGCACCGCATTTGGCGGCCACATCATCGTCGGGCTGGACGCCAAAGACGGCAAAGTCGCCACCGATGGCTGGAGCAAGTTGACGGGTCATGAGGTCATCGATCTGGCCAAAAAGTTTCAAGACTACGGTGTCGAATCGATTATTTACACCGACATTGGCCGCGACGGCATGCTGTCAGGCATCAACATGGAGGCCACCGTCAAACTGGCTCAAGCGTTGACGATTCCCGTTATTGCCTCTGGCGGTTTGTCAAATATGGCTGACATTGAAGCGCTGTGTGCCGTAGAAGACGAAGGCGTTGAAGGCGTGATTTGTGGCCGCTCGATTTACAGCGGGGATCTGGATTTTGAGGCCGCGCAAGCGCGCGCTGATGAGTTGAACGGTTGAGCTTGACAGCTAGCGTACTTGCATAACTTTCACGCCAAGCGCAGCTTCAACGTCTGACCATGCCCGGTCTGTGGTGACCACGCAGCCCTCCATGAGTTGAGCCAGCGCAAAGCAAGCGCGGTCACCCAGAGACAAGCCAGAACTTCGCGTGAGCCTTCTGAGTGCAGCAGACCGTATCGCCTGCTCCGCGCTAAAGTCAATGATGTCTACTTGAAACTGCTGCAAAACACGGGGTAAATCTTTTTCCATCAGGCCGTTATCCACTAGCTTTGAGCCCACCTCAGCGATGTTGACGCTGCTGATCACGCACTCTTGGCTTTGAATCAGCTCTTCTACAATTTCATAGCCTGGCTCACCACGGCTCAGCGCCAGAATCGCGGACGCGTCCATCACGTAGATCATTCTGCGTCTTCTTTAGCCGCCTCTGCCCGCCGGTCTGCGATGAGCTCTTCGGTAATGGATCGGCCTTTTCCCTCCGTCAAGACGCTGTCAAAATAAGCCCGCATTTCAATAAAGTGCTGTGACATTGGCTTTAAAACTAGAGTGCCATTTTTGATTTCGGCGTGTAAACGCCCTTTGGGTTTAACTCCAAGTTGTTCACGCATATCGGCGGGAATCAGGATTCGGCCGTTGTCTGAGATTGTTAATGCTGGCATAAGATTGTTTTCGTTCAATTCATTTATTCTGCCAAATTATATAAATTTGTCAACTAAAATAAGAAGTCATTAATATAGTCGCACTTAAGTCAATATGCTCGCCAAAAGAATCATCCCCTGCCTAGACGTCACAGGTGGCCGCGTCGTCAAAGGCGTTAATTTCACCCAGTTGCGCGACGCGGGCGACCCGGTAGAAATTGCTGCGCGCTACAACGACCAGGGCGCTGACGAACTGACCTTTTTAGACATCACCGCCACCAGCGATGGCCGGGACTTGATACTGCACATCATTGAGGCCGTGGCCAGCCAGGTGTTTATCCCGCTGACGGTGGGTGGCGGTGTGCGCACGGTCGATGACGTGCGGCGGCTGCTCAATGCCGGGGCTGACAAAACCAGTTTTAACTCCGCTGCCATTGCCAACCCACAAGTCATTGAAGATGCGTCTGCCAAATATGGCGCGCAATGCATCGTGGTGGCCATTGATGCAAAGCGCCGCAGTGAAGACGAAAGCAAAATACGCGGCGAGGGCTGGGACGTTTACAGCCACGGTGGGCGCAAAAATACCGGCCTGGATGCGGTGGCTTGGGCTCGTGAGATGGCACAGCGCGGTGCGGGTGAAATTTTGCTCACCAGCATGGACCGCGACGGCACAAAATCAGGCTTTGACCTAGCGCTGACCCGGGCCGTGAGCGATGCCATCAGCGTGCCGGTGATTGCATCAGGCGGCGTTGGCAATTTAGAGCATCTGGCTGACGGCATTCAAACGGGCGGTGCGGATGCCGTGCTGGCCGCCAGCATCTTCCACTATGGTGAATACACGGTGCAGCAGGCCAAGCAGTTTATGGCGGGGCGGGGTATCCCTGTGCGGCTTTAAAACAGCCTTCACCGCAGAGGCGCAGAGAACGCAGAGGGCCGCAGAGAATGAAACAATAATGTTATTTCTTCCTCTGAACCGCTTTCTCTGCGTTCTCTGCGCCTCTGCGTTGAATGACCCCGCTCCCGCATCCTTCACAATACACCCATGAACTGGCTAGAAACAATTAAATGGGACGACAAGGGGCTGGTCCCCGTCATCGCGCAAGAAGCTGCCAGTGGCGACGTGCTGATGTTTGCGTGGATGAACCGCGAGGCACTGCAAAAAACGGCTGAACTCGGCCGCGCCGTGTACTTCAGCCGTTCGCGCGGCAAGCTGTGGTTCAAGGGTGAAGAATCAGGCCATGTCCAAACCGTGCATGAAATCCGTGTCGATTGCGACAGCGATGTGGTGCTTCTCAAAGTCACGCAGCTTGGCCACGAATCAGGCAAGCCAGGCATTGCCTGCCACACCGGCCGCCACAGTTGCTTTTTCAGCCTTTACAAAGACGGCCAGTGGGTTGTTACAGACCCAGTCTTGAAAGACCCTGAAAGCATCTATAAATAAGAGCCTGTAAAAAAGAGCCTATAAACAAACCTTATGAATTCAAACGATTCCCTTGCCCGACTGGCGCTGATCATTGAAAGCCGCAAAGTGACCAACGGCGGCGACCCTGACACCAGTTACGTTGCGCGTCTGCTGCATAAAGGGCCGGACGCGTTTTTAAAGAAAATCGGTGAAGAAGCGACCGAAACCGTGATGGCGGCCAAAGACCTGGACTACCAGCCGGCCACACCTGAACTGAAAGCCAATTTGATCGGCGAAGTGGCTGATTTATGGTTTCACTCCATGATTGCGCTGGCGCATTACGGCCTGAGCCCAGCGGATGTGATTGCCGAACTGGAGCGCCGCGAGGGCACCAGCGGGATTGAAGAAAAAGCGTTGCGCAAAGCCGTGCAGCGCGACAAAATTGCAGAACGTGATGAAGCCCGCAACCCCTAGACACCTGATAAAGAGCAAATCAACATGAGTGAAACCAATCTGGCTGAATTTGATGCCAAAACTGGCGGCGACCGAACCGTCATGCACATACTTTATGGCCTGCACACGCTGGCATGGTTCAGTGGCGGCGTGTTTGCAGTCATTGCGCTCATCATCAACTACCTGCGCCGCTCTGACGAGTCGGACGCAATCTACATTGACCACCACAACTACATGATTGCCACCTTCTGGTGGACGCTGTTGTGGCTGGTGCTGCTGTCGCCGCTGTGGCTGCTGCTGTTTTTGCCTGGCGCGATTGCCTACGGCATTGTTTGGCTCTGGTATTTGTACCGCTGCATACGTGGCTGGATGCGCTTTGCGAGCCAGCGCCCCGCCACCCATCAACCCTCGCTTTAAGCTTCATGAGCCATCCTGACAATTGTATTTTTTGCAAGATCGCCGCCTGCATTATCCCTAGCCGCAAGGTCTATGAAGACGACGAGCTTTTTGCCTTTCATGACATCAATCCTTGGGCACCGGTTCATTTTTTGATCATCCCCAAGTTGCATATCGCGTCGATGGCGCAGGTGGGGATGGCGCATGTTGGCCTGCTGGGCCGTATGATGGCATTGGCGCCCAAACTGGCTCTGGACAACGGCTGCAAGCCGTACCCCGAAGGTGGTTTTCGTATCGTGACGAATACAGGCGCAGAAGGCGGGCAAGAAGTGCATCACCTGCATATTCACGTCATGGGTGGGCCCAGACCTTGGCTGAAGGGTTAGGGAGGCGGAATTAACAAACATACCGTTGATGGACGGCACTGACGGGCGCATTGCGTCGTTACTTGTCGCTTGTGTGGCCAGCCACACGGCACTCCA
>JAYVPR010000377.1:0-4293 GCA_043757245.1 Polaromonas sp.
TGAATTTCTGGAGTGTGCATGTGTCCACCTGAGTTGAAGTGGACACCATGCTCTTAAGAATTGCGCATTCCAGCAAGATGACTTCGCCACCCGCTTACAGCTGTTCCGCCCGCAGCCACCTTCAGCACATGGGTGTAGATCATGGTGGTGGATACATCGCTGTGACCCAGCAGTTCTTGAACAGTGCGGATGTCTGTGCCTGATTGCAGCAAGCGCATCCCCTCCATCAGCCGCATACCTGTGCCGTAGAGCAACCTTGCCAGCAAAGCGGGCGTGCCCTCCTCATGAAAAATTTATACCTGAGTTTTTTTACGGTATATGAACTGCAAACCCAATGTGCAAGCGGGATGCGTGGTTTTTTCTCAAAAGATGTATCGTCAAGCGCAGGATGTATCGTCCAAACACTGAGTCCATAAGTTTGTGTAAAGCTCGTCAGCATCACTTCCGGCTCTCATGAAAATGAAATTACGAATCAAATCAGTTGCATGTAGTTGCGCACCATGGCCATTTAGAGTCTCGAAAATCACCTGCGCATCATCATCATCATCACCCAGTGATATGCACACAATGGATAAATCGGTAAGGACGGCGGATGCCAATGCCATAGCACGAGTGGCAAGGGCTACTTCGGCAATATCTTTAGACCATTCCAACATGACTTCGCGAAAGAAGAGAATAGCTTCAAGTGCTGGAGGATGATCCACACCAATCTTTTTAAGCCAACCTGCCTTCGTAAAGCTTTCGGGAAAACGCTCACGCAACTGATCCAACGTGGTGGCCGTCATTGCGCCGACAAACTGTTTGCGGTCACGAAAGGTGGGCCATAGCTTGAAATACTCGACCTCCTTTTCTTCCATGGTCTCAGGGTTCGAGTTAACCAAACACCCCTCGACCAACGGTAGTAATGCAGTTTGCTCAATCTCGCGAAGAACCAAACATAGCGCGGTCAACACATATTGAAGCGTTGTTAAACGCTGCTGACCGTCAATGATGTGATGACGCTCAACATCCAATAAACCGATCTTCTTCTGCGGCTCTAAAACCACGGCACCCATAAAGTGCGGAACCGCCTTACCTCCCTGAAGGCGCGATTCAGCACGATCACGAATGTCCTCCCACAGGCGACCCCATTGGTCCTCGCGATTCCAGACATACGGTCGTTGGTAGAAGGGAACCCGGTATTGCCGACGATCTTGGAATATCTGTTGAATAGAAAATGTTCTGGAGTCCATCTAACTGCCTTTTGATTTTTAAAATTACGCGGCTTTAAACATCAACTGCAAACCACTAGCCCGCAATGCTGCAAACATGGTTCTTGCCGTAGGGTTGCCCTGTCCAGTGAGAGGGAAAGCCTTGTAAAGGCTTTGGCGCGACAGCTTACCCGCATCGGCCACCTTGGCCAGCCCACCGCGTGCGTCTATCACATGGCGAAGCGCTGCGGTAAACACGGCAGGCTCTAAATCTTGCGCTGCTGCCGTCAGGTAGAGAGCGGCAAAGTCATCGTCTTTTAATTGGCCAGCTAGCCATTCTGTGTGTTTCATTGATAAGGTCCTTCAGTTCACTCTTTGATTCCAGTTAGCCAGCCGCGCATGTGCGGTTTTGATGCTGGCTTTTTGCGTTGATTTGTCACTGCCCGCCACCAACAAAATAATACGCCCCGCTTGCTTGCCGTAGTACACACGCCAGCCAGGTCCGTGATCAATACGCAGCTCGTGCAGTCCATCGCCAATGACCTTGCTGTCGCCAAACAGCCCGAGTTCAAGTCGAACCAGCCGGGCTGCAATGGTTGCTCGGCTCGGCATATCAGTCAGTGTTTCCAGCCAGTGCCCAAACAGGTCTTTCCCCGCTTCATCGGTGTAGTGAACCAAAGTCTGGCGTATGGGTTCTGGCATCTCTAGATTTTATCTTATAAGCGACAATCTCGCAGGTCAGGTTAGTAACGGGTAATTCGACATCACTCCGAAATCAACCCATTCGTTGGGTTACGCTTCGCTAACGCAACCTACATTACTGAACACTATAAATTTAGTAGCTGTTTACGTCCGAATCGATTGGGCTATGGCCCTAAAACACGCCTGACAATGGCTTTTTCTCACCTTTTTTTGATATTTTTAGGTATTTTTTGGTTTGCGGTAGCTCCACCATGGCAATACAGAGCGCAGGCTCAGCACTTTGCCGCTTTGCTGTCCGTCTAGGGTGTAACCAGGCAGCTTGTTGAGCGTGGTTTGCCAGTGGCTGCTTTGCAGTTCCTGGCGCAAAGCCGTGACGGGTGGTGAAGCCAGTTCAGACTTCAGGCACACCAGGTGGTAGCGCTCTTGTGTCAACGCTACAAAGCCCAAGCCTTTTTCAATCGCTGCGGCTTCAATGCCCAGGCCTGCGTCGGCGGTGCCGCTGGCTACGGCCTGCGCCACGGCGGTGTGTGATGGCTCCTGGCTGTCGTAAGCCTGCACGTCGGCGGGGCGCATGTCGGCGTTTGCCAGCAGCTCGTCTAGCAGCACGCGGGTACCTGTGCCCTCTGCGCGGTTGACGTAGCGCACCTCTGGCCGTTTCAAATCTTGCAAGCCGGTGATGCAGAGCGGATTGCCTTTGGCCACCATCAGCCCTTGCGTGCGCTGGGCAAAGCCAATCAGTTTGTGCAGCCCTGGTTTGAGCAGGTTGCGGTAGGTGCGGGCGGCGACTGAACGGGCGGGCGGCTGGTCGGTGGTGTGAAAGCCCGCCATCATGCAGCGCCCAGCGTTCAGCGCTGCTATCGCGTCGACGCTGCCCATGAAGCGGATGTCCAGGTGCAAACCTTGTGGCGCGGCTTGGTCGCGCAGGGTTGACAAAGCTGTGTCGTGGCTGGCGTACATTGTGAGCACATGCGCACTGTCGTCAAAGCAGCAAGAAAAAGCACGTTCAATGTCGCCGCGTAATGCTTCGATTTGCGGCGCCAGTCGGGCTTGGGCCTGGCGCTCGGCCCACAGCAGCTTGTCGCCGAACTCGGTGAGTTTGGCGCGCTGGCCTTTGTCCCAAATGATAAGCTCGCGGCCCAGCGTTTGCTCCCAGCCTTTCAGCGCACCCCAAACGTGGCGGTATGAAAAATCAAGCACTTTGGCTGCTTTGGAGATCGAACCCTGCTCGCGCACCGCGTGCAGCATGTCCATCAGCGGGTTGCGAATCAGCGCGTCTTTGCCGCGCTCAGGCGCCAACAGGTAGGAGAGTTCAATTTTGTGCATGTCTGGAAGTGATTATCCGGGTTGACATGGCTTATGCAAATTGATTCATAGCTGGTGAATCCCGATGCGCGAACGGGTCATGTTGGCTACGATACATTCCAGCATTCCTCACGCATGAACACTTTCACAGACAGCGCCGCCACGGCCTTTTCACTCATCACCTCGCTTGACAGCACGCTGGCCGGTATCGTTGCCCGCTCGCTGGCGGTCAGCGGGGCGGCTTGCGTCATTGCCTCTGGTTTTGGCCTGCTGTTGGGGGCCTGGCTGGGCGTGTCCCGGTTCAGGGGTCGCGGTGCAGTGCTGGCGCTGCTCAATACCGCTCTGGCTTTGCCTTCAGTTGTGGTGGGGTTGGTGGTTTACCTGTTGCTGTCGCGCAGCGGGCCGCTGGGTTATTTGGGCTGGCTGTTTTCATTCAAGGCCATGGTGTTGGCGCAAAGTGTGCTGGTGTTGCCGGTGGTGATGGCGCTGGTGCGGCAAACCATTGAAGACGCGGACCGCAAGCATGGCGAGCAGTTTGCATCGCTGGGTGCTGGCCGCTTCATGCGCAGTTTGATTTTGCTGTGGGACGAGCGCTATGCATTGCTGACGGTGTTGATTGCCGCTTTTGGCCGTGCTATTTCTGAAGTGGGTGCGGTGATGGTGGTGGGCGGCAATATTGAGGGCTTTACGCGCGTGATGACGACCTCGATCGCGCTGGAAACCAGCAAGGGCGACTTGCCGCTGGCACTGGCGCTCGGCATGGTGCTGCTGGGCGTGGTGCTGCTGCTCAATATCCTGATTGCGCTGGTGCGGCGCTGGCGCGAGCAGCTGGATGACCAACTGCCGGACGTGGAGGTGGTTTTGGCATCGACCCCGGCTGCCCGGGGAGCCGCGTCATGACGCCGATTTTCAATCTGGATTCTGTCAGCGTCAGTTTTGGGCGCGTGCAGGCACTCAGCGTCTGCACGCTGCGCGTGGCCGCCGGCGAAAGGCTGGCCCTGGTGGGCTCCAACGGCAGCGGCAAAAGCACTTTGCTGCGAACGCTGCACGGACTCATTTCGCCCACAGCGGGGCGCGTTGAGCATCATGCGCGCGCGCG
>JAYVPR010000378.1:0-4281 GCA_043757245.1 Polaromonas sp.
CTTCGTCACCGATAGCGGGGCTATCGGATCCTCACCAGTGACCAAACTGACTCGCAACTCGCCTCGCCATACACCTGCGTCCTAATGGACAATCTCGGTTTAAGTTTTAGGTGCGATGTGTCCACCCTGATGTGTGGTGAGCTCCGCCAATCGTCAAAAGTGTGTCAAGCATCGTGTGCTGGCTGCGTTCGTTCCGTTTTGCAGCAAGGTAGAGTCCAGTCAGGCGAAAAGTGCGGTTATTCCGTTTCCAGATCGATACGACATTAGGCGCGAAGCCGCAGACAGTGCTACAGCACGGCAAGGCGAAGCAACAACATGTCGGATTGATCTGGAAATGGAATTACTTGTGCTGCGGCTCTTCCAGGAGAGGTGCCAAGTCTGACGAATAGCTGCGTTCGCCAATCTGGATGGCGCTGTCTTTTTGCCACGCGGCTTCAAATTCGGCTATCTCTTCGGCCGTGACTGCCTCATATTCTTCGACATTGCTTTGGCGCTTGCTCACTGTGCTGGGAACAAGTGGCGCAGATACGGCGGGTCGCGCCCATTTATCGACGCTCACATCGAGTGTTTCATCTGCACGCCAGTAAACGCCGCCCACATGCAGGCCATATTTTGTTTCTGCATTTTTGATCAGTACTGCAGCGGTCTCTTTCAGACTGGCGTGCTCGCCCGCCGGGCTGTCCATGAAGGTCGGCGACATATCGAGCATGACCACAAAGCAGTGGCCACGCTTGTCTGTACGCATGCCCTTGAAACGGTAGGTGTTAGGGGCAATGAAGCGGCTTTTCAGGCTGACTCGGATGGTTTCATACAGCAACTCACGGCGAAAAGCCATGCGCTCTTCAAGATTCATCCTGACCGGCTTGGTCTCCGGGCCTTGAGCGCCGCCCAGAGCGTCGTCTCGCGACCCATGACCCTCGCGGCTTACCCGGTTAGCCTTGAAAGTGCGCGACGTTGAAAAAAAATCTTTGAAAAGCGCCATGGCTGACAGACGAATAAAAAAACATCCTATCGATGCTGTTTCAAATTGTCAGTCAGATCAACACACACGCAACAAATAGCACAATTGGTTACTTTCGGCGTTGTCAGGCAGCGACTTTTGCGCGCTGCGCTGACTTCAAAAATCGTCAGCCAAAGCGCAACTTCATCATCAAAATAGCAGCGGCCAGCACCAGGGTGATGCTGTTGGCAATCATCAGTGGCCAAGATTGCAGCAAAACGCCGTACAGCAGCCAAAGCGCCACGCCCAAGGTAAACACGCTGTACATACTAAGTGAGATACCGCTGACATCGCGGGTTTTAAAGCTGTGCCAGGCTTGCGGCACAAAGCTGGCTGTGGTCAGCACTGCGGCGACTGAGCCAATCGCATCCATCCAGACGTCTGTCATTTCGAACCCTCTTTACTGGCTTCCTTCACTGCCCAGTCCACCAGCGCCTCCAGCGCGGGCCGGGCAGCTGCTGCATTCGGGTGGTTGATGATGCTGACCACCACCAGGCGCCGGCCGCTGGGGGTGTGAACGTAGCCCGCCAGCGCCGTACTGTCGCGCAAGCTACCGGTTTTCAAATGCGCCCAGCCCTGCGACACGCGGGACTTGCTGCGCCGCAGCGTACCATCCACCCCGGTAATGGGCAGCGACGCCATCAGCTCGGGCATGGCGCCCGATACATAGGCGGTTTGCAGCATGCGGGCCAATGCTTGCGGCGTGATGCGCTCCTGGCGTGACAGGCCCGAGCCGTTGTCCAGCACGGGCATATCTTGCGCGCCAAAGCGCTCCCGCCACCAGCCTTGCAACACGCCGCGTGAAGCTTCAAAGCTGGCTGGACCCTGTGTTTGATTCAAACTCAAGGTCAAGAAAAGCTGCTGGGCCATCACGTTGTTGCTGTATTTGTTGATGTCGCGGATCACCTCAGCCAAGGGCGGTGAAGTCATTTCAAAAGCGGCTCGGGCGTTGGCCAGCGGGCGGCCTTCACGCACCCTGCCCCCCAGCTTGCCGCCCATCTCGGCCCACAGACCAGCTACGGCTCTTTCTGCGTAACTGGCCGGGTCGGCATAGGCCACGGGCCAGACTTTTTCACCACAGCCTACCGGGTAGCTGCCTTTAAAACTGACCCGAAACGGATCACTGAAGTCGGCCTGCAAGGCGGCCCGGTAATCGCCACATTCCGCCAATGTGGCTGCATTTTTGCCCGCCGCCAGTGGCACACTGCCCTGCATCTGTACATTCGCCAGCGGCGGCTCAAAGCTGACGGCGGCCACACCTGCGCCGGGGTTCGGCACAAAAGTCATCACCACTGATTTGAAGTTCACCAGCAGCGCATCCGGCGCGGCGTTGTAGGGGCGCAGCGGCTCGCCGTCAAAGTCAGCCGGGTTTTGCGGCGTGATGGTGAAAGCGCTGCGGTCCAGCAAAATGTCGCCGGTGATGGAGTTGAACCCTAAACCCTGAACGCGGCGCAGCAGCAGCCAAAGCCGCTCCAGCACCAGCTTTGGATCGCCCTTGCCCTGAATGATCAGGTTGCCAGTGAGCACGCCGTTGCTGATGCTGCCATCGACAAACACTGGCGTGGGCCAGGTGTAGGCCGGGCCCAGCAGTTCAAGCCCGGCGTACGTGGTCACCAGCTTCATGACCGATGCCGGGTTGACGGAGGCATTGGCGCGGTAGCTTAAAAGCGGTGCGGCCTTGCCGTTGGCTGGCGGGGCAGCATCGACTACGATGACGGCCAGTGCCTCGCGCGGGACTTTGGCTCTGGCCAAAGCGGCCTCTACTTCAGGCGGTAGTGCCTGAGCATACGCCTGGCTGACGAGCGCCACCGTCATGCAGGCGGCCAGGCGCAGGGATGGCAAATTCAGGTTCATGCAAAGATTATCGAGGGCAAGGTGTTCAACTGCCCGGATAATCAGTTTGTAAAACACTATTTTTACTACTAATTTAATAGCTGCTTACCCCCGCATATGTTGGGCTAAAGCCATATTTAATACCTATTTTTGCCCTTTTCATGCCTCAAAACGGCTCTTTTCTGGCTTTTGACACCTCCACCGACGTGATGTCTATCGCGCTAACAGACGGCATGCGCGTCTGGCAGCACACTGGCCCGGGCGGGGCCAAGGCGTCCACCACCTTGATTCCAGCGATTTTGGCGTTGCTGGAAGAGGCTGGTTTGGCGCTGTGTGATTTACAGGCGATTGCCTTTGGCCGCGGGCCAGGCTCGTTTACCGGGCTGCGCACGGCGTGTGCCGTGGCGCAAGGTTTGGCTTTTGGCGCTAACCGTGTTGTCGGTGGACTCGACGGCGTGGGCATTCCCGTGCTGCCGATAGACACGCTGATGGCGCTGGCCGAAGAAGCGCGGGCTCAACACGAATCACCCCACATCACCGCCCTGCTGGATGCCCGTATGGACGAGATGTATGTGCAGCGGTATGCGTGCAACCAGGGCATTTTGGGCCCGCTGGGTGATTGCGAATTGATTCGCCCTGAAAATCTGGCGTCAGATGGTGCCACGCTGTATGCGGGTAATGTGTTTGAGGTGTACCGGGGCCGGTTGCCAGACGGTTTGAACAGCTTGACTTGCCTCCCAACAGCCACGGCCATGCTGAGGCTAGCACCCCGGCTGGCCGCCAGCGGGCATTGCGTGCCTGCCTCTGAGGCATTGCCGCTGTATGTTCGCGATAAAGTAGCGCTGACCACCACTGAGCGCGAACATATCAAAGCACTCAAAATGCAAACCGCATAAAACCCAATGAGCGCCGTTTTCAAACCTGCCGATTCTCTTGAAGCCCGCTTTGAGCCGATGACGCACGCCGCTTTGACGACCGTGGCCACGGTTGAGCAAAGCGTCTACAAATACCCGTGGACGCACGGCAATTTCAGCGATTCACTGAACTCGGGCTACCAGGCGCAGATGCTCATCGGTGGGCAGGCCAAGCTAGAGGCGCCGGCTGAGTTGCTGGGCTACTTTGTTGCCATGAAGGGCGTGGACGAAGTGCATTTGCTCAACATCACGGTTGCGCCCGTTTATCAGCTGCAAGGGTGGGGCCGGCTGATGCTGGACGCGCTGGCGCTGTGGTCGCGCGGCTTGGGTGCGCAGTGGCTGTGGCTTGAGGTACGCACCAGCAACGCCCATGCCAAAGCACTTTACATGCGCTACGGCTTTCGTGAAGTAGGCTTGCGCAAGGGCTACTACCCGGAAGGCGGCACCAGCTTGCTCGGCGGGTCAACCAGAGAAGATGCCGTGGTGATGAGTTTGGCGTTGGTCAAGTCGGCATCATGATGGTGATGTCATGAT
>JAYVPR010000379.1:0-4278 GCA_043757245.1 Polaromonas sp.
TTTCCGTTTGCTATTATTATTTTGGTAGTGCCTTGTTGTGTAAGCATACCATTTTTAGCAGTGTCCAGTATTATGGAAGAGCCATCAGCCAATGTAAGAATAGCTCTATCGCCGCCGGGATTTACATCATTATGGTAAATTTTATTTTCAACAGCTATTGGTACTACTTTATTTTTTGGGGTATTACTAACAGTTAGGTAAGTAGTGTATAGCAGTGCGCCAATAACGCAAGCTGCTGCCATTTTAAATAGCAAGCTATTCATTAGCCTTACTTTAGCAGGCTTTTTATTAATGTCTATTTGTTGATGAATGGAAGTTAAAAGCCTTTCAGAAATACTGGCATCAATTGTAGTAGAATTTTGTATTGCTGCATCAAAATATTTTTGCATTAACTCCCTTAATTCATCCTCCGATGTAACAGGACTTTCTAAAAAATTTAATGCCCATTGACACTCTTCGGTTGTCCATTCCGGTTTTTCCAGTAATTTTTCTATTTGAGATGTCAACATGTATTAATAGATGTATTACTTAATACACAGGATTGATAAAAAAGGGGGGGACAATACTATTTTTTTCTATAATTAATTCAAAAGCAAGCATAAATTTTTTAAAAACAATTACTGTATTTTAAAAAAGCAGTAAAAAATTATAGCTTGTATGCCATCCCGCCAGGGCAGGGTCAGCGCATCGAAGCTTTCTTGCATGACGCTGCTGATGCGATCGGCAGGCAACGCCGCCAACTGAGCCGGATCTGCGGTGAACTGCAGCAGTGGCTTGGCGTCCGATGGCATGACCAGGCCTTGCTGACCCCGTTCAACTGTCAACGTCAGCGAAGATGGCTCTGTCGGCGGCGCCGCAGCAGTAGGGGACGCAACAGCGGTAGCGTTCATCGCCGGTACCGGGCGCGCTCTGACCAGCAACTGGTTGGTGCCCGAGATCAGCCACGGGTTCAGCCGCAAGGTCAGCCGACTGACTTGGGCCTCGCGTTTGATGAACTGGCGCACATCATTGAGCCGCAGGTCCAGCATCAGGCCACGCGACTCCAAAGTCAGGATGAACATCGGTACAGACATTGGCGGTCGTCCTCTAGGCTTGGGCAGGTACGGGCCCGAACAGCGATTCGATCGGCCAATCGTGCTGCAGGGGTTCGGTGTCTTCGAACGCTGTCCAGTCTTTGTCAATTTCGACCCAGCCGTCGAGCAGGCTGACCTTGACGCTGGCCGTCAAACCGCTCCATGTCGCCGACAGGCGTACGCCCTTGGCCTTGCTGGTCAGGGCGAGGGTGCCGGTCAGGCTGGTTTCGCCGGACAACTCCACACCGATGATTTCAGGGTCGATCAAGGTCAATTCGACGCTCAGACTGCCCTTGGCCTTGATGTCGCCCGACAGCCCGCCCGACTCTGCCAGCCACTGGCGGTCGTCGGCCCAACTCCGCAGCACCAGATCGGCATGGAGCTTGGCGCCCAGACTCAGGCCCAGGTAGAGGCCGGCTTCCAGGTATTTCTTGATCTTGTCTGGAATCGGCAGGCCGTACAAAAGGTATTTGTCCGAGAGCTTGAAGAGCGGGTCGAGTGCAACATCGAACTTGGTTTGGCAGAAGGCGCGGTGCGAGGTCTTGTCTTCTTTCCAGGCTTGCTTGATCTTGACCTTGCCAGCGGTTTCGGCTTTTTTCTTGCGCTCGACCTTGTCTGATCCCATCTTGAAAGTGCGGGCCAGCGCGTTGTTGAAGGGCAGCTTTATCTTGTCGGTGTCGAACTCAAACTCCACGCTGTCACCGGCCACGGTGTAGATCGTGTATTCGATCTCGCGGCCTTCGCAGGCCATCGGCTGCAGACGTGAAGTCGAAAACGGAAACTGATAGGGCAGTAAGAGTTTGTCAGGCCGGATGACGGGTGCGTCAAGCATCGCCGCGCCGCCGGGCTCGACTGTGCTGCTGCCCGGGGTGGCTACCAGCCAGGCTGGGTGGTCGGCACAGCCTCCGTTGAAGGTGCCAGCAGCATTGATGGCCTCGGACGCAGCGCTGATCCCGCGCGCATAGGCCATACCCAGGCTGCCGGCCTTCCCGACAGTGACTGTGTGGGTCAGCTCGGGCACGACATACAGGCTGCCGTCGGGGCCTGGCATGCGGCCTTGCGCGTCAGTGACGACCGATCTGACGTACTTGCAGGGTATTGGCGGCTTGGTCTTGGGCGGCACGGCCTTCAGCGCCTTGAGGTCGGCCTGCTGGCGTTTGGCTTGACCCTGCTGCTCGGCTGCCGCTGCGGCAGATGCCTTGGGGCAGTTATCGGCAATTGGACTTGCAGCCGGTCCACTGGGCAAGTTGGCAACTGACTGGGCAATGGACTTGGAGGTGGGCATGGCTGTGCGTCAGGGTTCAAGGGCTCAGGTGCTCAGGCGCGAGGTGCTGGCAGTTCGCAGCGCCAAGTCGAGCCCCGGCTTGTCCATCAGTCGCAAGAATGCGTCGCTCAAAGCGGCGGCGTCGATAGTCGCTGGATCGCCGAACAGACCACCCTGGGCCTTGGGGACCGTGTCGAAGTTTTCGCCCAGTACGGCCATCAAAACCAGCACTTTGCCGGCATCCTGCACGCTGGGGCAGCCGAAGCTGCCAGCACGCTGGATGGCTCGCACGACCAGCGAGCGCAAGGTATTGGGCGGATCATTGATGAAGCGGCCGAAGGCGCACTCCGCCATGAAGGCCTCCAATATCTCGACGCTGCGCAGGGTTGAGGCCTGGCTCAGGTTGTCCATTTGCTTTGAACTGAATTGCAACACCGGTTGTTCCTTGGGCTTGCAAAGGGATTGGGCCAACAGGGAGGCGGCCCGCTTTCGTCGCTGTCACCCTTGATTTTGGCTCAACAGGGCTCATGCCGAAAGTGTTGCCCGTCACGGCCGAACCTTCTGCGACCCGACTTGGCGACCCGCGCCGGTGCGATTGGGCGCAGGGAGTATGGCGGGTGCCGGTCTGATGCTGGCCATGCAACGGCATGGGTGCCCGCCATGCTCGCGATGCTGACCCAGCCCGCTGTGCCACTGTAGGGATGCTGGGGCTTTCAAGCTGGTGGCATGTCGGTTCTTTGGCTTGAGCCCACCGACTCGGGCGCATCACCCCGATCCACTAGAGCACCACGCCCGCCCGCTCCAGCATCGCGTGCAGCAGCACGTTGCAGCCGGCGCTGATGTGTTCGGGCTTGGCATCCTCGATCTCGTTGTGGCTGATGCCGTCCTTGCAGGGGATAAAAATCATGCCGGCCGGTGCCAGCCGCGCCATATAGACCGCATCGTGCCCGGCACCCGACACCACCGGCATGTGGCTGTAGCCCAGCTTGGCGGCAGCACGGCCGACAGCGTCCACACAATCGGCGTGGAACGGCTGGGCCGGGTAAGCGCTGACCGGCGTGATCTCGATCGGCAGCCCGCTCTCGGCCGACAGCCTGGCCGCCACCGAGCGAATGTCGGCGTCCATCTGCTCGCACAGCGCGTCACTGGCGTTGCGCAGGTCGATGCTGAACTTGACCCGGCCGGGGATCACGTTGCGGCTGTTGGGGTGCACATTGACCATGCCCACCGTGCCGCGGCCGTGGTTTTTCCCATCGGCCTGCGGGTGGCGGTGCGCGCAGGCCACCACCTCCTGCATCAGCGCGGCGGCCACCTGCAGCGCGTCGCGGCGCAGCGCCATCGGCGTGGGGCCGGCGTGGGCCTCCATGCCGGTGACAACGCAGTCGTACCAGCGGATGCCCAGCACGCCAGTGACCACGCCGATGGTGATGTCGTGGTCTTCCAGCACCGGGCCTTGCTCGATATGGGTCTCAAAGTAGCAGCCGATCGGGTGGTCGCCCGGCTCTTGCTCGCCGATGTAGCCGATGCGCGCAAGCTCGCCCTGCACGGTTTTACCCTCGGCATCAGAAGCGGCATAGGCGTGCTCCAGCGTGAAGGCCTTGGCAAACACGCCCGAGCCCATCATCACCGGCACAAAGCGTGAGCCTTCCTCGTTGGTCCACCAGGCCACCTCGATCGGCGCCTCGGTGGTGACGCCGGCGTCATTGAGGGTGCGCACCACCTCGATACCGGCCAGCACGCCGTAGTTGCCGTCGAACTTGCCGCCGGTGGGCTGGGTGTCGATGTGGCTGCCGGTCACAACAGGTGGCAGGCTGTTGTCGCGGCCCGCGCGCCGCATGAAACCGTTGCCGATCTTGTCGATCGTCACCGTCATGCCGGCCTCCACCGCCCAGCGGCTGACCAGGTCGCGGCCTTGCTTGTCCAGGTCGGTCAGGGTCAGGC
>JAYVPR010000380.1:0-4269 GCA_043757245.1 Polaromonas sp.
TTGAAGGGTTCACGCCTGACCGACCTGGCCGACAGCGCTGGCATCAGCAAGCAGGCCATGGGCGATTTGGTCACGCAGTGTGAAGCCTGGGGGCTGGTAGCGCGAGAGCTTGACGCGCATGACAAGCGGGCAAAAAAAGTGATGTTTACCGATGATGGTCTGCTCTGGCTAGGCGCATTCGAGCGGGCGGTGGCGCAGGCCGAAACTGAATTTAATGCCGCTGTAGGGCAAGATATCGCGACGGTGGTGACGCTGGGGCTGGAGGCGTATGGTGATGTGAGTTGATGACATCGTCGTCATTCAACGCAGAGGCGCAGAGCAACCAAGCCAGAGGAAGAGGAAGACAATTATATTTATTGCCTTTCGCTGCGCCCCTCTGCGTTCTCTGCGCCTCTGCGTTGAAGGTATTTCTTAAAAGCCTAAAATTTGAAATGCACACCAAAAAACCGGAGACACCCATGCGAATTTTGATTGCTGAAGACGACCAGGTCTTGGCCGATGGTTTGCTACGCACCCTGCGCGCATCAGGCGCAGTGGCTGACCACGTGGCCAGCGGCACAGAAGCCGATGCGGCGCTGATGACCAACACCGAGTTTGACTTGCTTATTCTTGACCTCGGCTTGCCGCGCATGCACGGGCTGGAAGTGCTCAAGCGGCTGCGGGCGCGGGGTTCCACGTTGCCGGTGCTGATTTTGACCGCCGCCGACAGCGTGGAGGAGCGCGTCAAAGGGCTGGACTACGGCGCTGACGACTACATGGCCAAACCGTTTTCATTGCAAGAGCTAGAGGCGCGTGTACGCGCCCTGGTGCGGCGCGGCATGGGTGGAGCCAGCAGCACCATCAAACACGGCCCGCTGATTTATGACCAGTCCGGCCGCGTGGCAACGATAGACGGCGTGATGGTCGACTTATCAGCACGCGAGTTGGGCCTGCTGGAAGTGCTGCTGCAACGCGCAGGCCGCCTGGTGAGCAAAGACCAACTTGTAGAACGCCTGTGCGAGTGGGGCGAAGAAGTCAGCAACAACGCGATTGAGGTGTACATCCACCGGCTGCGCAAGAAGATTGAGAAGGGGCCGATCCGGATTGCGACGGTGCGGGGGCTTGGCTATTGCCTTGAGAAGATACCAGGGTAGAAATGCAGATACGGATTGATTCAACGCGGAGGGGAGGAGCAACAGCCAGAGGACGCGGGGTGGATGCATTTTCAAATATAGGGTCAACAAGCACTTCTTCTTTTCTCCGCGTCCTCCGCGCGCTCCTATCCTCCGCGTTGAATGAACCCGCTTTTGCGGACACAACAACACAATGGCGATAAGAATCTTCCAGCGTGAGCGCCGAAGTTTATTTGGCGAGATTCTTGACTGGATGCTCACGCCGCTTCTGTTGCTGTGGCCCATCAGCTTGGCGCTTACCTGGCTGGTCGCGCAAAACATTGCTGGCAAGCCGTTTGACCGCGCGCTCGAATACAACGTACAGGCGCTAGCCAAATTGGTGGTTGTTAAAAACAATATCGTGCTGTTCAACCTGACTGGCCCGGCGCGCGAGATTCTGCGGGCTGATGACACTGATCTGGTGTACTACCAGGTCATTGGCACACGCGGCGAAACCCTCAGCGGCGAGCGCGATTTACCGTTGCCGGCGGATGACGACAAACTGCAAGATGGCGACGTGCGCTTGCGTGAAGACAAGATCAATGGCGAGGACGTGCGGGTGGCCTACACCTGGATCAAGGTGGACGATAAAACCGCCGGGCGAGTATTGGTGCAGGTGGCTGAAACGTTGGAAAAGCGCAAGACCCTGGCCACTGAAATTGTCAAAGGCACGATGGTGCCGCAGTTCGTCACGCTGCCGTTGGCGGTGCTACTGGTGTGGCTGGCGCTGGTGCGTGGCATCAAGCCGCTGGCACAACTTGAAAAACGCATTCGTGCGCGCAAACCCGACGACATGAGCCCACTTGACGACAACGCCGTGCCTGAAGAAGTCGCCCCACTGGTGTCGTCGATCAATGATTTGCTCAGCCGCTTGAAGGTGTCGCTGACAACACAAAAACGCTTTCTTGCCGATGCGGCGCACCAGCTCAAAACGCCGTTGGCCGGACTGCGCATGCAAGCCGATTTGGCACAGCGGGAGACCAACGCTGACGAGCTGAAAAAGTCGCTCAAAAATATCGGTAAATCTAGCGTGCGGGCGACGCACACCGTCAATCAGTTATTGGCTTTGGCACGGGCTGAAACCACAGGTCACAGCTTAGCCAAGCAGCCACTTGACATGGTGCTGATCGCCAGTGAAGTGATGGCAGATTCTGTACCGCGCGCGCTTGAAAAGCAGATTGACTTGGGCTATGAAGGGCCCGAGGCAGGCGGGCTAGCCACCCTGCTGGAGGGCAACCCTACGCTGCTCAAGGAGCTGGTGCGCAACCTGCTTGACAACGCGATTGCCTACACCCCAGAGCATGGCCGGGTCACGCTGCGGCTGTTGGCCGATGTCTTCAGCGGGGTGCTGGTACTGTTGGTTGAAGACTCCGGGCCTGGCATTCCGGCAGCAGAACGCGAGCTGGTGTTTCAGCCGTTTTACAGGGCACTGGGCACCAACGTTGAAGGCTCAGGTCTGGGCTTAGCCATCGTGTTGAAAATTGCCAATCAGCATGATGCAACCGTGAACATTGAAGATGCTTTGCTGGCTGGGCATCCGCAATCACCAGGCACACGCATTGCAGTTCGCTTTGCCGGTGTCAATCACCTCAAGGCAGCATAAGTCTCGGCAAAAAAGTCACTGAAGCTATTTTGTTATTTCTGCATCCCTTAGTTCGCCGGCATCACGGTGAGCGTGTAGCGGCTTAAAGCATCAACGTTTTACCGCCAGCCTAACGCCCTAGCTGCGCCAGCGCTAAATGCCCCAAAGGAAGCGCGCTGCTGGCTTTGATTTTGCAGCAAGATTCTTGCTTTGAACGGCCTGAATCAGACTCAGAAAGCAATGATTTATCGGGTGGTTAGGCATACACTTTGCGTACAAGCCTGATACCCCAACGCCCCCACGGAGACAGAAAACCATGAACGCACCGCTGCCTGAGCACATTCGCAAAGCCCTGGAAACCGTCACGCTCGACGACAAATACAGCCTGGATTACGGCCACGCCTTCATGAGCGGCGTGCAAGCGCTCGTCAAACTGCCGATGTTGCAACAGCTACGCGACAAGGCGCAGGGCAAAAATACGGCGGGTTTTATTTCGGGTTATCGCGGCTCTCCGTTAGGCGGGTATGACCAGGCACTGGTCAAGGCGGCCAACTACCTGAAGGCGCGCAACATCGTTTTCCAACCCGGGGTGAATGAAGAGCTGGCAGCCACCGCTGTGTGGGGCACGCAGCAACTCGGCTTTGCACCACCGGGCACCAACAAGTTTGACGGGGTGTTTGGCATTTGGTATGGCAAGGGCCCAGGCGTTGACCGCACATCAGACGTCTTCAAACACGCGAATATGGCAGGTACCACCGCATGGGGCGGCGCGATTGCGATTGCGGGTGACGACCACATTTCAAAAAGCTCAACCGCCGCGCACCAGAGCGACCATATTTTTAAAGCCTGCGGGCTGCCGGTGTTCTTCCCGGCCAGCGTGCAGGAGATTTTGGACCTGGGCTTGCATGCCATCGCTTTGAGCCGCTACGCGGGCGTTTGGGCGGCCATGAAGACGATTCAGGAAATCGTGGAGTCGTCTGCCAGCGCCATGATTGACCCGGAGCGCGTACAAATCAAATTGCCCACCGACTTTGACATGCCTCCTGACGGCGTTCACATACGCTGGCCCGATGCGCCTCTGGCACAGGAAGAACGGCTGTTTGACACCAAGTGGTATGCGGCTCTAGCCTACATTCGCGCCAATCGCTTGAACTACAACGCCATTGAAAGCAAGCAGGACCGTTTCGGAATGATTGCCAGCGGCAAAGCCTACAACGATACCCGCCAGGCCTTGATGGATTTGGGGCTGGATGACGCGACATGCCAGCACCTGGGTATTCGCCTGCACAAAGTGGGTGTGGTGTGGCCGCTAGAGGCGCAACTGACGCGTGAATTTGCCACCGGTTTGCAGGAAATTTTGGTCATCGAAGAAAAGCGCCAGGTGATTGAATACCAACTCAAAGAAGAGCTGTACAACTGGCGTGCTGATGTGCGGCCAAATATTGTGGGCAAGTTTGGTGACGCTGGGCAACATGGGGGTGGCGAGTGGAGCATGCCGAATCCATCAGCCAACACACTGCTGCGCGCCAACGCCGA
>JAYVPR010000381.1:0-4224 GCA_043757245.1 Polaromonas sp.
GCCTGCCCGCCGCTTTTGGACGATTGTTTTTCCGCTGCTCACACCCACCACGTTTTTTCTGCTGGTCATCAACGTAATTTATGCATTTTTCGACACCTTTGGCATTGTTGATGCCGCAACGCAAGGCGGGCCGGGCAAAGACACCGCCATCCTGGTCTACAAGGTCTACTTTGATGGCTTCAAGGCCATGGACATTGGCAGTTCGGCGGCGCAGTCGGTGGTGCTGATGGTGATTGTGATCGCGCTGACTGTTTTGCAATTTCGGTTTATAGAAAAGAAAGTGAATTATTGATGCTTTCGAAGATGAATACATTCAACGCAGAGGCGCAGAGAACGCAGAGGGCCGCAGAAAAAATAAAAAAGTGGTATTCCTCTGACTTGCTTCCTCTGCGTTCTCTGCGCCTCGGCGCCTCGGCGTTGAATGCCCCCGGATTGAAACCAAATGATTGAACGCCGCCCTGTTGCCAATTTCTTCTCGCATGCTGTGTTGATCCTCGGCGTGGCGATCGTCGCCTTTCCGCTTTACCTGGCCATCGTTGCCTCTACCCAGTCACCCGACCAAATTGCGCAATCCAACCCGCTGTCGTTGATTCCCGGAGGCCATGCGCTAGAAACTTACCGCATCGCGTTGTTTGGCGGTGAGAACAGCCGGGGCGGTACCTTCCCGCCTGCGCTACCGATGATGTGGGTCAGCCTGGTAACGGCGGTGGTGATTGCGGTGGGCAAAATCGCCATTTCGCTGCTATCGGCGTTTGCGATTGTTTACTTTCGTTTCCCGGCCAAGGGCCTCGTTTTCTGGATGATTTTTATCACGCTGATGCTGCCGGTTGAGGTGAGAATTGGCCCGACGTATGCGGTCGTGTCTGATTTGGGCATGCTCAACAGCTATGCGGGTTTGACGATTCCTTTGATTGCCTCTGCCACGGCCACATTTTTGTTCAGGCAATTCTTTTTGACCGTGCCGGATGAGCTGGTCGAAGCCGCGCGAATGGACGGCGCCAGCCCGATGCGCTTTTTTTGGGATGTGCTGCTGCCGCTGTCCAAGACCTCGATTGCAGCGCTGTTTGTGATTCAGTTCATTTACGGCTGGAACCAATACCTGTGGCCGCTGCTGGTCACCACGAATGAAAACATGTACCCCGTGGTGCTGGGCATCAAACGCCTGATTGCAGGCGAAGCCTATACCGAATGGAACGTGGTCATGGCCACCGCCATTTTGGCCATGCTACCGCCCGCGCTGGTGGTGATGCTGATGCAAAAATGGTTTGTAAAAGGTTTGTAAAAGGTTTGTAAAAGGTTTGGTGGATACTGAGAAATGAAGTCACTTCACCGCCGAGACGCAGAGAACGCAGAGAACGCAGAGAGCCGCAGAGGATACGAAAATATCTTTACTCTGTATTGCTTCCTCTGCGTTCTCTGCGCCTCTGCGTTGAATGCCTGCTGATTTAAAAATTTAACACGTAGCTCATGGCTTCAATCAATTTAAACAACGTCACCAAAAGCTACGGCAACGGCGCCAAAGCGCTGCAAGTCATTCACGGTGTGACGGCCGCAGTTGCCGATCATGAATTCATCGTCATCGTTGGACCTTCAGGCTGCGGCAAATCCACACTGCTGCGCATGGTGGCGGGCCTGGAAGACATCACTGGCGGAGAGATCAGCATTGGCAGCCGTGTCGTGAACCAGCTGGAGCCTGCCGAGCGCGACATTGCGATGGTGTTTCAAAACTATGCGCTGTACCCGCACATGAGCGTGTTTGACAACATGGCCTATGGTCTGAAAATTAAAAAAGTCCCGGTTGAAGAAATCAGGCAGCGCGTGGCCAAAGCCGCAGGTATTCTGGAACTGTGCCAATTTTTAGACCGCAAACCGCGTGAACTCTCTGGCGGGCAACGCCAACGCGTGGCGATGGGTCGCGCCATCGTGCGCCAGCCACAGGTGTTTTTGTTTGACGAACCCTTGAGCAACCTGGACGCCAAGCTGCGCGTGCAAACCCGGCTGGAAATTCAAAAACTACACCGCGAGCTGGGCATCACGTCGCTGTTTGTCACGCACGACCAGGTCGAAGCCATGACGCTGGCCCAGCGCATGATGGTGATGAACGCCGGCCGCATGGAGCAATTTGGGTCGCCCGAAGAGGTGTACCACCGCCCGGCCACCACTTTTGTGGCCAGCTTTATTGGCTCGCCACCGATGAACCTCTTGAAAAGCGCCACGGGTGTAAATACCGCCACAAAAGCAGGCCATATTCTGGGCATTCGGCCCGAACATCTGGCTATCGGCACCGGTGGCTGGCAAGCGGTGGTTGAATCGGTTGAAATGCTGGGCGCTGAGCGCCTGCTGTATTGCCGCCTGGGTGATGAGCAACTGGTGGTGCGCACTGAAGAAGCCACCGCTGCACCTGCACTGGGCCAAACCATTGGCCTGCTGCCGCGCGCCGACAGAGCGCATCACTTTGATGCTGCCACCGGAATGCGCATCAGCGATTAACAGATAATTTGCGAATGACACGTCGCCAAATTACCGGAAGCTTTTTGTTCCTTTTGCTGGTCAGCGCGCTGGCCGCCTGTGGCTTTTCAGACGGTAAATTGACGCTTGATCTTTCGGCCCGGCAAATCCAGGACGCGATAGCGCCCAAGTTCCCGGCTGAAAACTGCCCCTTGCCGCTGACCTGCATCAAGCTACAAAACCCGACGGTCACGCTGCAAGACAACTCGGACCGCATCACTTTGAGCCTGGATACCACCGTCTCGATATTGCAGCAACCCGTGACTGGCACGGCGGTGGTGTCGGCCAAGCCGCGCTACCAGGCCAGCACGGGCGAGATTTTTCTGGATGATTCGCAAATTCAGGATTTAAAACTTGAAGGTGTGTCGCCCAACATAACGAGCCTGGTGACGCAATACGGATCCCAGATGGCCAAGCAAAGCCTGGAGCGCACGCCCATTTACAACTTTAAAAACACCCAGACCGAGAAAATGGCGCGGATGAGCATTGTTGATGTCAAAGTGGTGGGCGGCAAATTGCGCGTGTCGATTGACCCCACCTTGCAGCAACTACCCAAAACAGCACCGTGACGCCTGATTGGCCGTACCCATGCTGGGTAGCGCACCGGGGTGCGGGCAAGCTGGCCCCTGAAAATACCCTCGCCGCCTTCAAGCTGGGCGCAAGCTACGGTTACCGCATGTTTGAATGCGATGTCAAACTCAGCAGTGACAGCATCCCTTTTTTGCTGCACGACGACACGCTGGAGCGCACCACCAATGGCCACGGAGTTTCTAGCCTGCAAACTTGGCAAACGCTGCAAAAACTAGATGCTGGCGGTTGGCATTCAAGCCCCTACACAGGCGAGCCGCTACCCAGCCTGGAGACCATCGCGGCGTATTGCATCGCCAACGACTTCGATCTGAACATTGAAATCAAACCCACCACAGGTACTGACGAGCTAACGGGCAAAGTTGTGGCACAGTACGCCGCACGCCTGTGGCAAAACGGCAGTCGTAAGCCACTGCTGACATCCTTCAAACCCGACGCCCTGCAAGCAGCGCAAGACGCAGCTCCCGACCTGCCTCGCGGCCTGCTGCTGCACGAGCTGTGGACAGGCTGGCTGGAGACTGGCCTCATGCTGGGTTGCCAGGCCATCATCTGCAATTACCAGCTGTGGGACACGTCAAGCGTGACGCAAGCCAAAAGCGCAGGCTTCAAGTTGTTGAGCTATACCGTCAATGACGAAGCTGAGGTACAGCGCCTGCTGGCTTTGAGGATGGACGGCATCATCACGGATCGGGTGGATGCTTTCAAGCCTTCCAGCCTTTAAATAAAATCCACTGGCAAATTGCAGACGCCAGCACCATGGCCGCATAAGTGGCCATCTTGCCATCGTTGCCAAAAAACACCAGCCCAGCGGCGAGCACCAGCACATTTACTATAAAAATAATAGCTGCTTGTTCCCATATTGATTGGGCTACAAGACTTTTTGATACCAAAAAACGGCTAAAAATACGCCCCAACAGCACCAGCAGCAGCGCCACCACGGCGGCTGGGGCGATAAAGTTCAGAAGATGGTCTGTCAGTAAATAGGCGGTCATGGGTGTATGAATCGATATTTCGCCCGGTTCAAGCGTTCAACCGAGATTGTCCATTAGGCGGCTCTTCGAGCCTACGCAGTGTCTGGCGGCCCTATTGCGGCCATTTCGGCCCCTGCTTCGTCACCGATAGCGGGGC
>JAYVPR010000382.1:0-4220 GCA_043757245.1 Polaromonas sp.
AAGGTCTTCAATGTTTACTTGGGGTGGCTGATGGGGCTCGAACCCACGACAACAGGAATCACAATCCTGGACTCTACCAACTGAGCTACAGCCACCGTAGAGCTTAGATTATAGCGGCTACTGTGTAGTGGCCTCAGTACCTGGCAGTTGATCAGCTTTTGCGCGTACTGGTTTAGCTACTTTAATTTCGGTCTTGAAACGATCCTTGAGCGCGTTGTAATAGGCAAGGCTTTCGGCTGATGTCCACCACTGGGTGTACTGTGTGCGTTCTTGCTTGGCTGCGGTTTCTAGCGATGCTTCTCGCGTCAGAACTTTGAGAACTTTGACAATCACATAGCCTTGCGCGCCCAAGTCAACACCCGCCAGTGCGGGCAAGACTGTTGCGTCGGTGCGCAGCGCTGCATCTACGACTTGCATGGGCTGCTTTTGCGGCTGGTCGCGTGATACTGCTAGCGTTTCTGGCAACACAGCCGTGGTCGGTGCAGATTTCCAGGCAGCGAGTTTTGCGATGCCATCTTTACGTGCTTCTTCTGCGCCGCGCTTGGCCAACCAGCGCTGGCGCACGATGTCTTTAACTTCCGCCAGCGGACGGGTACGCGCGGCTGTGTACTGCGTGATGCGGCCAGAAATCAATTGATTGGATGCCACCTCAACGGCCTCAGTGTTGCGCTTTTTCTCAATCGTGTCAGCGGCAAAAATCGCATTCAGGAATTTAGGATTGGCCAGTGCGCCGGATACGCCTGGCGTTGGTTGACGTGTGATGCCTGTGGCAGTTTTAATCTCAAGCTTCAAGCGATCGGCGGTGGGTTTCAAGCTGTCGGCCTGCTCGTACACAGAGTTGGTAAAGCCTTCAGCCATTTCAGTAAATTTCTTTTGTGCTTGCTGCTTTTTGATGTCAGCTTCCAACTCCGGCTTCATTTCTTCAAAACTGCGCTGTTTGGGCGCTTTGATGTCTGTGAGCTTGATGATGTGATAGCCAAATTCGGACTCCACAACATCGCTGACATCACCTTTTTTCATGTCAAACGCAGCGTCTGAAAATGGCTTGACCATCGCATCACGGGCAAAAAAGTCCAAGTCACCACCCGCTGGGGCAGAGCCAGGGTCTTGTGAATTCTTGCGTGCCACATCAGCAAAAGAATCAGGCGATTTTTTAACCTGTGCTGCCAACTCATTGGCTTTGGATTTGGCTTTTTGGCGATCTGCGTCGGGCGCGCTTTTGGGGGATGCAATCAGGATGTGGCTAGCCCGGCGCTCCTCCTTGCCGCTCAGGCGCTGTACATTCTGGTCGTAGTAGCTTTTGAGGTCAGCCTCGGCAACAACGATGCTTTTTTTCATCGTCTCGACATCAAACAACACGTATTCAATATTGGCCTGCTCAGGCGCTTGAAACAGGTTAGTGTTGGCCTGGTAAAACTGCTCCAGATCGGCATCTGACGGGTTCAGTTTGGTGGCGTAATCAGCGGTTGCAAAACGGGCAATTTGAATATCGCGTTTTTCAAAATAGGCATTGAGTGCCGTGTCTGCGGCCACGTTTGAAGAAAATCCCGAGCCAAGCACACCCATCAACACTTGCCGGATGGACAGATCAGTGCGCACATTGGCTTCAAACATCTCTGGGCTCATGCCCTGAGCGCCCAGCAGTTGTTTGTAGCGCTCCATGTCAAGCGTGCCATCAGGCCGGCGCAGCGCTGCAATCTCAGGGTTACCCTGCAGCTCACGCGCCAAACGCTGGTCGCTGGTATTGAGCTTTAACTTGGTGGCCGCAGCAGCCAGAACACGGTCACGCACCAATCGCTCCAGTGTGGCGTACCTCGCTTCAGGTGAATCAAGCAGTTTGGCATCGAGTGACGGCATGGATGCCTTGAGCTTGTCGACCTCGCGCAGGTGTGCCCTGTCCCATTCGGTTTGAAGAATCTCTTGGCCATCAACTTTGGCGACCACTGGGCTTTTGTCTTGGGATTTCCCATAGCCGTCTAGACCGAATAAAACAAAGGAAGGCACGATCAGCAAAAATAGCAGACCCATGGTGATCTTGGTGTGCTTGCGGATGAAATCAAACATCGGAAAAGTCCTGTGCGGCAGTCAAAAAAATTACGTGCGCCAAAAACAAAAAAAGGCGAACTGGATGTTCGCCTTGGCTCAGGATTTTCAACTATCTAGGGCGGTGGTGGGTGCTGACGGGCTCGAACCGCCGACCTACGCCGTGTAAGGGCGCTGCTCTACCAACTGAGCTAAGCACCCCGCCCTAAATGTTTGAAATCCGTCAAGTCAATTCCGTATCAGTTCAAAGCATCCTTGAGCGCTTTGCCCGGACGGAACTTCGGAACCTTGGCAGCCTTGATTTTAATCGCATCGCCGGTACGCGGGTTGCGGCCAATGCGCGCAGCACGTTTGGTCACAGCAAAGGTACCAAAACCCACCAGAGACACAGAGCCTCCTTTTTTCAGGGTTGCTTTGACTGCACCGATGGTCGACTCAAGTGCGCGGGTGGCCGCAGCTTTTGAAATATCGGCGTGCTTGGCAATGTGCTCGATCAGTTCTGTCTTGTTCACAAGGGGTCCCTCGTTAAGGAAAATTAATCTGGTTGTCTCTAAAAAAACTGCTTCCGGGATATCGCCTGGAGACATCAACGGCAAGCGTCACGTGCAGTTTAGCTGCTGAACATCATTAAAGCCATGGGCATCGAACGTATCAACACGACATTTATTTTGTGTCCATGCGGAGGCGAATTCTAGTCCCTTTTTTGCACGTCTCGGGACAGAGGCAGGGCGGGTTTTGTAATATTAACGCTTGACAAAACCACAAAATCACCTTGTTAACCCAAGGCGGCCGCAATGGCCTTGCCTACATCAGCCGTCGTTGCCGTGCCGCCCAGATCAGGCGTACGCGGGGCGCCACTGCCTGGTGCCAAAACTTTTTCAATCGCGGCAAGCACCGCATCGTGAGCGTCTTTGTGGCCCAAGAATTCAAGCATCATTGCGCCGCACCAGATTTGGCCGATAGGGTTGGCGATCTGTTGGCCTGCTATATCTGGTGCTGAGCCGTGTACGGGCTCAAACAGCGATGGAAACTTGCGCTCAGGATTCAAGTTGGCGCTGGGTGCAATGCCAATAGTGCCGGTGCAAGCAGGTCCGAGGTCACTCAAAATATCGCCAAACAAATTGCTGGCAACCACCACGTCAAAAAAGTCTGGCCTCTGCACGAAATGCGCGGTCAGGATGTCAATGTGAAATTTATCGAGGCGGATGTCTGCATAGTTTTTTGCCATTTCAACCACCCGCTCATCCCAGTACGGCATGGAAATTGAAATGCCGTTGGACTTGGTAGCACTGGTCAAATGCTTTTTAGGCCGCGACTGAGCAAGCTCAAACGCAAATTTAAGAACGCGATCAACACCGATGCGGCTAAATACGGATTGTTGCAACACAAACTCACGCTCAGTTCCAGGAAAGGCCCTGCCGCCAATGCTGGAGTATTCGCCTTCGGTGTTTTCACGCACGATGTAAAAGTCAATCTCACCGGGTAAGCGGGGCGTGCCATCACGCCGCACGACTGGCGCAATGATGCCAGGCATCAAGCGAGCTGGGCGCAAATTGATGTATTGGTCAAACTCACGGCGGAACAAAAGCAGTGACCCCCAGAGCGACACATGGTCGGCGATTTTGTCAGGCCAGCCTACCGCACCGAAGTAAATAGCGTCGTGGCCGCCGATCTGGTCTTTCCAGTTGTCGGGCAGCATTTGGCCGTGCTTTTCGTAATAGTCCCAGCTTGAAAAATCAAAGTGGTCAAACTGCAGGTCAATGCCGAATTTGCGTGCTGCTGCGTCAATCACGCGAATGCCTTCGGGCATCACTTCTTTGCCAATGCCGTCACCGGCGATAACGGCAATACGTTTCTTACTCATGGTCATCTCTTTCGTTGTTAGCTTCGTTGATAAAAAAATTCAAGACTTGAGGAATTAAAAGCTCTGCTGCTTCTTCAGCAATGTAATGGCCGCAGAGCAAACTGCTGCCCGACACCTGAGTCGCCCGGTCACGCCACAACGCCAATACATCAAAGCATTGGCCAACAGCACCATGCTCGCCCCACAAAACCTGAAGTGGTTGGACAAGTTTTTTGCTAGCAGCCTGTCGGGCTTAAGTCGTCGAAAGCGAAAATCGGCCCCAGCGAGGATAGTTTTTGACGTTTTCGCATCCCAATATCTGGATATTGGGTAA
>JAYVPR010000383.1:0-4210 GCA_043757245.1 Polaromonas sp.
CGGCACTGCTGCGAATGTGGGACAAGCGCCAGCGTGGTTATCGGGCGATGGGATACCGTGTTGGTAGCGATGATGGTGATTTGTGATCAGCAAGGTTCCTGTGCGTGAAGGTGAAATTTCGGACATTTACCGCAATGCAGGGACAAGCACCCGCAGCAGTACGCATCAGTCCTGTGTGCCGTTTTACCAGCTGTCAACCGTCCCCACCAACCGTAAAAGCCGCTGAAATTACCGTTTCAGCGGCTTTTTTATGCCTTTTAGGTGTCAAATTAGCCGCTAGCCCAATAAATTCGGGTTCAAGAAGCTACTGAAATAGTAGCAAGTAAATTACCCCTAAACCATCACTGCTTGGTCCCAAGAGCCAGCGCCGCAGCTTTAGACGCCGCCAATGCCGCTGCACCCGGCGCTACCCGCGTTGGCCAACCTGCCAGGTGCTGGGCGCTGATGCCTGCCAGGGCGGTTATCCAGGCTGGGCTGTCGTTCAGGCAGGGGATATAGCTGAACTTTTCGCCGCCTGCGTGCAGAAAGGCTTCTCTGGCTTCCATGTTGATTTCTTCCAGCGTCTCCAGGCAGTCGCCAGTAAAGCCGGGGCAGACGACGTCGACGCTTTTGGTGCCTTCTTGCGCTAGTTTGATCAGCGTGGGTTCGGTGTACGGCTCCAGCCATTTGGCTTTGCCGAAGCGGGATTGAAACGTCAACTGGTAGCGGTCTTTGCTTAAACCCAATTCTTCAGCCAGCAGGCGGGCGGTTTTGTAGCATTCGCAGTGGTAGGGGTCGCCCAAGAGCAGGGTGCGCTCTGGCACGCCGTGAAAGCTCATGACCAGCTTGTCAGCCTGGCCGTTGGCTTGCCAATGGGCTTGAACTGACGCGGCCAAGGCGGCTATATAGCCTGGGTCGTCGTGATAGTGGTTGACGAATCTGAACTCTGGCAGTCTACGGGTTTTGGCAGCCCAGCGGTAGACCGCGTCAAACACGCTGGCGGTGGTGGTGGCGCTGTACTGTGGGTAGGCCGGCAGGATCAACACCCGGGTCACGCCATCGGCTTTGAGCACTTCAAGCTGCGCCGCTATTGATGGGTTGCCGTAGGTCATGGCGTAGCGCACCTGCACTTGGTGGCCTAGCGCTTGCAGTTCGATGCCTAGCAGCGTCGCTTGTTTTTGCGTCCAGACTTTCAGCGGCGAGCCCTCAGGTGTCCAGATGCTGGCGTATTTGGCGGCCGATTTTTTTGGGCGAATGCGCAAAATGATGCCGTGCAAAATGGCCAGCCAGACCAGCCGAGGGATTTCAACCACCCGGTGATCGCTTAAAAACTCGGCTAAGTAACGGCGCAGGGCGGGCGCGGTGGGTGCGTCGGGCGTTCCGAGGTTGCAAAACAACACAGCTACAGCAGAAGTTGCTTGAGGGACGGCGCCGTGTTCAAAGACGGGTTCAGTGGTGAAGGGCATGGGTTATTCTCGCGCACCTGAACTTTGTTTACCCATGCTTAACTTAAAAATAATCCAAGCCATCTCGATCGACTTGGACGACACCTTGTGGCCCGTCTGGCCCGCGATTGAAAGAGCCGAAAAAGCGCTTGAAAACTGGCTGAACCAGCACGCGCCCATGACTGGAGCGTTGTTTGCCAATGTGTTGGTGCGCGATGAGATCCGCAGTTACGTCCTTCGTACCCGCCCCGAGCTCAGGTATAACCTCAGCGCGGTGCGGCGCGAGGCGATTCGGACCGCGCTGTACCGTGCCAAAGAAAACCCCCTGATGGCCGAAGCAGCCTTTGAGGTGTTTTATGCGGAAAGAAACCGGGTCAACCTGTTCGATGATGCGATTTTGGCGCTGGAATTTTTGTCGGCACGCTTACCCGTGGTGGCTTTGTCGAACGGCAATGCAGATATTGAACGCATCGGCATCAAATCGTACTTTCGCGCCAACATCAGTGCGCAGGCCTTTGGTGTGGGCAAACCGGATGCGAGAATTTTTCATGCGGCTGCTGGGGCAGTCGATGTTTGCCCCGCGAATGTGCTGCACATCGGCGACGATGCTGTCCTGGACGTGCTGGGCGCACTGAACGCCGGCATGCAAACCGCATGGCTCAATCGGGATGAGCGTGCGTGGGGCCATGAAGAAACTCCCCATATCACCGTGACCAGCCTGAGGCAGCTGTGTGAGCACATGGGTGCTGATGAACCGCTGGCGACTTGAAAAGCGCTAAAAAAAAGCCGTTTTGACGCTATTTAAGGCCGAATTTAGGTGGCAAATATTCCTGTATCCCAATGAATACGGGAGCAAGTAGCTGCTAAATTAATAGCATCAACTGTAGCATTACA
Source organism: Polaromonas sp. (assembly GCA_043757245.1). Classification (GTDB taxonomy): domain Bacteria; phylum Pseudomonadota; class Gammaproteobacteria; order Burkholderiales; family Burkholderiaceae_C; genus Polaromonas. The sequence continues at coordinate 2,319 of JAYVPR010000383.1, forward strand.
AAAGGCTTGCAACTTGTAAACCCGAGCGCACAGCGCCCTCAAGCGTGGCGGGGTAGGGGCCGTCAACGTAGTCGCCGCAGGCCAGCAAGCCCGGTGCGATAACTTGAGGTGGCCTTTGCAAACCTGGAGTACAGGCAAAGGTGGCGCGCTTTTCAACCACTGTTTGCAGGGTGTGCAAATGGTTGATGCCCAGCTGATCTCTGGCTTGTGCAGCAACTTGCGTGGTTAACTCTGCGCTGCCTTGCTGGCTGGCGCTGATGACAAAAGCCAACACACCTGATGGGCCGCCAAGTTGGCCACGGTCAAAAACAAACTGGGCGGGTTGATGCATGCTGGATGGCAGCGCCAGCATGGGCTGAGCCAATCGTGCGCCCGGTGCGTGGGCGTAGACGGTGGCAATCGCCTCGTAGCGCAAACCGTCAACCTGCGCTAACCAATGTCTGCAAGGCAGGGCGGTGCTGCGGGCCAGTCGCGCTGCCTCTACAGGCGGGCAAGCCAGTATCACGCTGTCAAACTGGCCGATAGGTGCATCAGCTGCGTCCGTCAAATGCCAAGACTTGTCATGATGCTGCGTGATGCTGTTGACCCTGTAGCCCAGATGGGCTTGCCCGCCTTGCGCGGCCAGCCAGCCAAGCGCCGCATCTGGCAGCAGGGCACTTAAATCTGTACGCGGCAGCAGCAGGTTAGAGCCGCCACTCACAGCAAACAGCGAATCTTTGAGCACCCGCAAAAACACCTGGCCACTGGCGCGCTCTGCGGGGGTGTTGAGTGCTGATACGCACAGGGGTTCAATCAGTGTGGCCATGATGCGGGGCGATACCTGACGGCATACATCAGCCACGGACTGTTGCGGCGCGCATTGAAATTTTTGCAGTTGCCACAGCGTGGCGGTTTTGAGCAACGAGAGTTTGTCACCCCACGACCAGCCGCGTGCCCGAGCGATGCCCACCAGTGCATCCAGCGGGGCTGGCAAGTCGGGTAACTTCAAGCCGTTGCCATCGGGGAATTGCAAGGTCAACGGCATACGGTGCAGGGTTTTGACGGCATCAACGCCCAGCTCAGCCATGAGTTTGAGGGTTTCTGAATACGCGCCGATCAGGATGTGCTGGCCGTTGTCGAGTGCGATGGTTTCGCCGTTGGAGGCAACATCCAGCCGCCTGGCCCTGCCGCCTGGTGTGCGGGCTGCTTCAAAAATCGTAGCGTGGTGGCCTAGTCGGGTCGCTTCAACAGCTGCTGCGCAACCGGCCCAGCCTGCGCCAATGATGGCTACTTTCATGACGCCATTGCCATCAGATGGTTCCAAAAGCCTGCGTCTTCCAGGCCAGGTAAAACTTGCGCAGCGGCGTGAGGCTGACGCGCTGGTGCAGCACCTGGTAGTTGTCGAGTGCAATTTCCTTGAGCAGCGTGCGGTAAATGCTGGCCATCATCAGGCCTGGCTTTTGGGTGCGACGGTCGGCTGTAGGCAGCATTGCCAATGCTTCGTCATACAGGCCCAAGGCGCGCTGGGTTTGAAAAGCCATCAGCGCGGTAAAGCGACTTGAGTATTCACGCTTGAGCAGCTCATGCGCCTTCACATCAAACTGCTGCAGCTCAGACATCGGCAAATAAATACGGCCACGCTGTGCGTCTTCACCCACATCGCGGATGATGTTGGTCAGCTGAAACGCCAGCCCCAGTTTGTGTGCGTAAGCGGTGGTCTCTGGCTGGCTCTGGCCAAAAATACTGGCGGCCACTTCACCCACAATGCCCGCCACCAAATGGCAGTAACGCTGCAAGCCCGGGAAATCAAGGTAACGGTTTTGCGCCAGGTCCATCTGGCAGCCTTCAATCACGGCTTGCAGGTGCCGCGCTTCTATCTTGTAGGTAGCGGCCAGCGGCATCAAGGCTTTCAT
>JAYVPR010000384.1:0-4203 GCA_043757245.1 Polaromonas sp.
ATAACTCGCTGCGAATGGGTGTAGTGCAGGTTGGGATGAGCTGCAAGGCGTATTTCGTAGTCCAATAGCTAGGCTATTGGCAAGAAATACAACGCGCTAGAAAAGCCCAACCCTGCGCTACCACACATCGCATGGGGTTATGCAGAGCATCCTTAACACTTCATCGGGCCAAAGCAATAGTCTGTCATTGCGACCTACGAGCCGCAATCCATAGCGATCCTGGTGTGGCACAGGCATTAACCCGGGAGCGGGGTCATGGATCCCGGGTCGAGCCCGGGATGACAGTTACAGAGTAGTGAGTAGTTACGTTTTTAGGTGACAAATCTGGCTAAAACCCAATGAATACATGAGTAGACAGCTCCTTAAATAATAGCATCAAAAGTCAGTAGCTGATGCTCAGCGCCGTCACATCCACATGCACCACCGGCTTGCCCAGTGCTGCGCTGGCGGCACGGGCAAACTCCTGGGCAAACTTGGGCTCGCCAAACTTGGCCAGCCCGGCGGCTTGCGCCACCACCACGATTTTGTCAGCCGTCAGCAGCTTGCCAGTGGGCCGCAGCGGCTCGCAGCCCATTTGGGTGAACTGGTCGTCCAGCCACCAGCGGGCAACGTCGTGCGGCATGGGCTGGACTTCATTCAAGTCAATGCGCACAGGCGATGCGCCTTTGAAGGTGATGCTGACTTCGCTACGCATGACTTACTCCAGATAGGTTTGTATGGATTTAAATGACCAAATCATGCGTGAAATAGCCTTAACGGCGCAATTCTCGGATACCCGAGCATGTGATAAAAAATCGTCACGCGCTATTTAATTGCTAAAATTTATCCTAATTAGATAAAATAAATGCTCTTTATATGACAATTAAACAATTTACAACCCTATTGACAGCACTTGGCCAGCAAATAGCGCAGGAACGCCTTAAGCAAAACTTAACGCAATTGGAGTTGGTAACCCGCGCCCGGGTGGCTTACAGCACACTGCGCAAAATCGAGTCTACCGGGCAAGGTGGTATGGCGCACTATGCTGCTATTTTGTTGGCCTTGGGGCAACTGGAGCAGCTGCCTTTTTCGATAATTGCGGCGCAACCAGAGCGACGGCTCAACCAGCGCAAACGTGCACGCACACCTAAAGTCGCCGCCAAAGTGATGCTCCCACCGCAGCAAGGCGCAGTGCGCCTGTCACAAAAACTGGGGCTTGACTTTCCCTACGACTGGTCAAACCCAGCCATCAGCGATACGGCCTTGATTGGCAAAGTGCTGGACAAAGCCCGTTTTATGGACGTGTCTAAAACCTTTGCGCACTACGGACACGCGAGGGTTGAGAGCGCCGCCACTGACTTAGGCATCGACCTGACAAGTGGCGTGCTAGGCAGCTTGATGCCTGGAATCTATCGTGGCCGAGCAGCCAATGCCGCTCATGTTTAAAACCCAGAGCCTGCCGCCGCCAACCCAAGCGATATTTCAGGCGCTGGCAACCAACGAGTTAACGAACGGGTTTTTACTGATTGGCGGCACAGCGCTGGCACTGCATATCGGGCATCGCTTGAGCAACGACCTGGACTTCATTTTTTGCGAACGGCACGGCAAATTGCCCACGACCCGCATTGATGCGCTGATCAGGTCACTGCGCGAGCAAGGCTGCAAGGCCGATTTGGTGATTGATTCAGCGCAAGAGTCCGCCTTTCGCATCAACTCGGGTGAGCGCCTGTCTGACTATGCGCGGGACTACAACATTGACGGCGTGAAGGTCACTTTTTTTACAGCCAGCCCCTCTCTACAACCCAAGCGATTTGCTTTTTGGCAAAGCTGCCCGCGCGACTTGCAAACGGGCTGTGCATTTGCCGTGCTGGCACTGGATGCGCTAAAAACCGCTAAAACACTGGTTCTGCAAGATCGTATCCGTTCACGAGATTTATTTGACTTGATGGTGTTGATGCGTGATCAAAGCTACACCCTTGAAGCATTTTTTGATACTGTCGGTCGGCTATCAGATGGCACGCAAGACGGCGAAATTGAGCGCCTGATCTTGCGGGGGCTGATACCGCTGGACAAACGAGACGAGGGACTGGATGCAGTTGGTGTCAGTGTTTCAGTCAAAGAGATTTATGCGTTTTTCGATAAGCGACTGACGGACTACGAAGCTCGCGTACATGCCGCCCATCTGCGTGATGCGCTCGCAAGCACCCGAACCTAGAAAAGTCATCCCGCTCTGCGTGCCACCACCGCTTTAGACAGCACCTCCAGCACCTCCAGCGAATCACCCCAAGCCAGACATGCATCGGTGATGCTTTTGCCGTATTCGAGCTTGCTGGCATCGTCTTTGCCGGGTGTAAATTTTTGTGCGCCGGGATTCAGGTGGCTCTCAACCATCAGGCCGAAGACCTGTTTTGAGCCGCCGCTGACCTGCCCTGCAATGTCTCGCGCCACGTCGAGCTGCTTTTCATGCTGCTTGGAGCTGTTGGCGTGGCTGCAATCGACCATCAGCGTGGCGGGCAGTTTGGCTGCGGCCAGCTCTTTGCAGGCGGCTGTCACGCTGGCTGCATCGTAGTTTGGCGTTTTACCGCCGCGCAAAATCACGTGGCAATCCGGATTGCCATTGGTTTGCACCACCGCGACCTGGCCGTTTTTATGCACTGATAAAAAGTGGTGGCCGCGTGCTGCGGCTTGAATCGCGTCGGTGGCGATGCGGATGTTGCCGTCGGTGCCATTTTTAAAGCCAATCGGCGCTGACAAACCAGACGCGAGTTCGCGGTGTACCTGGCTTTCAGTTGTGCGTGCGCCAATCGCGCCCCAGGCAATCAAGTCGCCAATGTATTGGGGCGAAATCACGTCTAAAAACTCGCTGCCAGCAGGCAAACCCAGGCGGTTGATGTCGATCAGCAACTGGCGGGCGATTCTCAAGCCTTCGTCGATACGGAAGGTTTCGTCCAGGTACGGGTCGTTGATCAATCCCTTCCAGCCGACTGTGGTGCGGGGCTTTTCAAAGTACACGCGCATCACAATTTCAAGCGTGCCGGCGTACTTTTTGCGCTGCTCCACCAATCGGCGTGCGTATTCCATGGCAGCGGCAGGGTCGTGAATCGAGCACGGGCCCATCACCACCAGCAGGCGGTCATCCGCGCCAGCGATGATGTTGTGAATGCTTTTGCGGGTGCTGGTGATCAGCGATTCAACGGGGGTGCCTTGAATCGGGAAAAAGCGAATCAGATGTTCGGGTGGTGGTAACACGGTGATGTCCTTGATGCGTTCGTCGTCGGTCTGGCTAGTGCGGTCGATGAGGTTGGCTCCGGGTGGATACCAAGCATCGGTGGCATTAGCTGCGCGGGCAGACGAAGGTGCGTTCGCTTGGGTGGACGGCGTGGTCATCGTGGGTTCCTGAAGAAAATAAAAATAAAAACATGAAAAAAAACCGCCGGGGGTTGAGTCCGGCGGTTCGAGTGAGGTTGCAATTTACTTACGCGCTTGTCTCTCGTCCACCGCGGACCAAGAAATAAAAATAGAAGTAAAACCAAGTGTGTTGCATAGAGTTGAATGTAGCACAGGCGACAGACCCCCGGGGAAATACTGAGCCGAACGCACGCTTTGTATGTGACAGTCAGTGACAGAGCAAACGTGTTGAACTATTTTCAAGCCGGTTGAAAATCCACACGAGGTGGCTCGGCATTGCCACAACAAAAGGAGACCTCCGATGAAAAATCTTTTCCAACCAGTCACTTTGTCCATCCCTGCCCCTGTGCCTACACGCCACTGGCGAAATGCCTGCGTCGCCACTGCAGTCGCGCTGGCAGTCTTGCCTGTGCTTGCGCAAGAGACCTTCAAGATTGGCATCGTTAGTTTTCTGTCCGGTCAGGCAGCTGAAAGCTTTGGTGTGCCAGCGGTTAATGGGGCAAAAATTGTGGTCGATGCGTTTAACAAAGGTCAGGCACCTGCGCCGTTTAACAAGGTCGGTTTTGGCGGCATGAAGATTGAAGCGGTCTATATCGACGAGGCGGGTGGCGCCACCAAGCAGGTACAAGAGCTGCGTAACCTTTATGAACGTGAAAAAGTTGATGCGGTGGTCGGCTATGTAGGCTCGGGCGACTGCCTGGCTGTTGCACCAGTAGCCGAGGAAATGAAAAAGTTTTTAATCTTGTACGACTGCGGCACGCCACGTATTTTTGAAGACGGCAAATACAACTACGTGTTTCGCACCGCTGCCCACGC
>JAYVPR010000385.1:0-4193 GCA_043757245.1 Polaromonas sp.
TTTCCAGATCGATACGACATTAGGCGCGAAGCCGCAGACAGTGCTGTAGCACGGCAAGGCGAAGCAACAACATGTCGGATTGATATGGAAATGGAATAACTGGGTAGCTCCCAGAACAGTCACATCATCTATTGCCCGGCAAGACAAAACTCAGGTTGCCCCACAGGCTGTCCCAGTCGGTGTCCTTGACGCCGACGGCTGCCACCATGTGGACGACGCTGACCATCCACGGCCCGGCGTAGGGCAAATTGACGGTGGCGATGCCGTCTGGGTCGGTGGTCGCCCGCACGATTAGCAGCTGGCCGCTTCGTTTGTGCCAGGCCTTGAGCAGTGCGCCCGCAAGTGGCCGCCCCTCAAACAGCACCTGCACAGCCAGCGCACCGCCCACTGTCAAGCGAAGTGGGTTGCTCAGCGGCAACAGCTCCAGCTGCTGGCCGACGCGGGTTGAAAACGTCGCGTCAGCGGCGTTGGCAATCGCAGCTGGCGCGGTGCCCGAAGAAAGAGGCACGCGCACGGCCAGCAGGGTCTTGACAAAGCGGCGGTAGCGTTCGCGGCCCGGCTGCTTGGCGGTGCCTTCAGCCTCGCGGCGGGTCGTGATGAAGTCAAGGCCTTCGTCGTGCAGATAGGCGTGAAAGCTGTCGGCCGGCAAACTGATGAAATTGGGCTGGCTTTCAAAAGCAATCAGGTGTGTCCCGATTTTGGCAAGCGGTATCGGCAGCGCCGCCACTGGCTGCGCTGGCACCATGGCCTTGAGGTCTTTGACGCCGTCCGCTGTGTACTGCCGCAAGCCCGCTGTTTGCGCCGTTGAAAAGCCAACCAGCTCACCGGTGAACATCTCGCCGACCAACAAACTGAGATTTGCGTTGCCCCCAGGCGACAGCGGCGCAGCTACAGGTGCCAGCCAGAACTCGTGCGCCTGCGCAGGCAAAAGCAAACCCATCAGCAGGGCACCGATAAAGCCGCTGTTTGCTATTTTTTTAATAGCTGATTGTCTATATTTTACAAGGCCTATGAACATTTTTACCTCTTAATCAAGTTGCTTGATCTTGCCAGACTGGCGATGCCGGTTTTCAACCATGGTGTGCAGCCAGAGGCTCTTCATACTGGTTGGTCGTCGCGTGAGCCAGCGCCATCACGTCATGAGGGGACAAACCCTTCAGCCTATGGTCGCTCCACACCTGTCGCCAGCGGCGGCTGCCAGGCAGCCCGTGGCGAAGGCCCAGCATGTGGCGGGCAATCGCTGAACGCGGCGTGCCGTGTTCAGCAAAGTCGCGCGCCATGTACTCGCACATCTGCGCTTCAATTGTTTCGCGTGTCAGTGTTGAAGGTGCTGCGCCGAAGATGTCTGCATCCCACGATGCCATTAACCAGGGGTTGTGATACGCCTCGCGGCCCACCATCACGCCGTCGAGTTGCTGCAATTGCTCGGTGATTTGCGCGTTGCTGGTGATGCCGCCGTTGATGGCAATGCTCAGGTGCGGGAAGTCTTGCTTTAGTCTGTGCACGAGCGCATAGCGCAGCGGCGGCACTTCGCGATTTTCTTTGGGGCTCAGGCCCTTCAGCCAGGCGCTGCGCGCATGCACGATGAAGGTGTTGCACCCTGCCCGGCTGACAGCACCTACAAAATCGCGCACAAAGTCATAGCTCTCGATCTTGTCAATGCCAATGCGGTGCTTGACAGTCACCGGCACACTGACCACATCAACCATGGCTTTGACGCAATCGGCCACCAGCATCGGCTCGGCCATCAAACACGCGCCAAAAGCGCCGCGCTGTACCCGCTCGCTGGGGCAACCGCAGTTCAGATTGATTTCGTCATAACCCCATTGCTCACCCAGCTTGGCGCAGTGCGCCAGGTCTTGCGGCTCACTGCCGCCCAATTGCAGGGCAACCGGATGCTCTTCCAGGTTGTAGTCGAGATGCCGTGCTACGTCTCCATGGATCAGCGCGCCAGTGGTCACCATCTCGGTATACAGCAACGCTTTGGCACTGAGCAGGCGGTGAAAGTAACGGCAATGCCTGTCGGTCCAGTCCATCATCGGGGCGACAGACACACGCCAAGGGTTTGATCGGCTTGGCAAGAGTGGGGATGGCTGGGCTAAAGGCAGTGACATGCGCGTATTTTCCCAGATGCAGCTCAGGTGGAGCGCTAGGAGGCTGGGCGGCAGAAGAATTTATCAGCAAGTATCAAAAATTCGCCATCGTCTTACACCCAGAAGTAACGTTGGCTGATACCGCTAACTACTGCAAGATGGTCAAATTCAGATTTCAATTTAAAAGAAACACTGCACATGAAAAATTTTGAACTAACAACCAAGATGGTAACGATGAGCGGCACGTTTTACCCCAAAGGTTACGCTTTCATCATGTTTCCAAACGCGGCTCAGGCCGAGAGCGCTGCCTTTGAAATCGGCAATACATCGCCGCCAGGCGATTCCTTGATGTTTCTGAATGCGGCCACAGTGTTGCGAGACATCGGCAAAGTCGAGGGCGACTCTGACATCGTCCTGCCTTCCGTGGGCACAGAAGGGGCTACTGTGCGCAAGTTTGTTGATTTGGCACGCAGAGGCCATTGTGCATTGATGATCAAAGTGGACTCTGATGAAGAAACCGAGCGCGTCATGCAATTTGCACGAAAGGCCTCTTTTTCATACGGCCAGCGCTATCATTTGTTGGCGATGGAAGACCTGGAGTAACGACTGGTCGCTTTCGCTGACATGGGCAGGTAGACTTAGTTAAATTTAGCCATGTAAAACATAAAAATGATTGATTTTTACTTTGATGTTTCCAGCCCGTGGACCTACTTGGCCTTTCGCAACATTCAACCCTTGGCTCTGCAACTCAACGCCAGCATCAGTTGGCGGCCAGTGCTGGTAGGCGGGATTTTCAACACCGTCAATCAGCGTATGTATGCCTCTCGTGAAGACAGCAATTCGCCGCGTAACCGCTACATTTTGAAGGATCTGCAAGACTGCGCACGGCAAACAGGTCTCAATATAGTTTTCCCGCCCAGGGTATTTCCGGTCAATAGCGTCAAGGCGATGCGTGGCTGTATCTGGCTGGCTCAAAATGCACAGTCAAAACATCATTTGCTGGCATTTATTGAAGCCTCCTTTGCGGCTTACTTCACGCGGCAAGAAGACATATCGCAAGACGACGTGCTGGCAGACATTTGCCGATATCTTGGCATCGACGCTGCTGCATTTGCAGAAGGCATCACGCAGCCAGACATCAAGCAAGTGCTAAAAGCAAACACCGATGAAGCCATTGCACGAGGCGCATTTGGTGTGCCAAGCTTTTTTGTTGGCGATGACATGTACTTTGGCAACGACCGCCTTGACTTGCTACGCCTGGCCGTGTTGGCCGACATGGCGAAATCAGTTTAATTTGGCCGGGCGGCTTTCGTCAGACTGGATGAATGAGTCGTCCCACTGATTCGGAAATTTGCCGGACTTGCCGGACCCGAAAGCGCCGGTACCATCAGGGTTAAAGCCCGCTGGCTGCACTGCGGGAGCGGCTTTGCTCCCGTCGCTGTTGTTCAACACTTTGAGCGCTGCGGCCTTGGCTGCCATCCGTTTTTCATTGGTAAAGCTCTGCAGATCTGCATGAAAGCTGCTGTCGCCGCCGCGTGTGGCCTCGGCTTCGGCTTCATCCTCAAGCGGCATTTCACTCAAAAATGCAGCCCGCATGGCACCCATCTCAGGTAGCTTGGCGCTGCGCACCAGGGTGTAGGCTATACGGCAGTCCGACAGCAAAGATTCTTTAAGCTGTCGATTGCTTTTATTGAGCCCGCGTTTACCCGGCACATCGACACAACCGACCACATTGCCATTCGACGTACACACCGTAAACGTGCAATACACACCGCCCAACAACTCCTGCCAGCGCGCACCACCGCCGTTTTCGATTTTGCTCACAGGCACAGTGAAGCGCAGTACCGGCAGCTTGACCATCACCAGGTGGTCATGAAAAGTAGCCAACAACCATTTGGAGACCTCGTACTCTTCATTGGTCATCAAGACCCGTGAGGTCAGAGGCCACTTGTTGGGCAAACGCATTTTTGCATTGGCCTGGCGTTTTAGCCACGCCACATAAAAAACAATACCCAGCGCAGCACCCGCGGCCAAGCCTAGGCACAAAAAAAGAAAATTTGACGTGTTCAAGATGGCTCCATTCTCAGACTTATCTCGTCT
>JAYVPR010000386.1:0-15712 GCA_043757245.1 Polaromonas sp.
GGCCGAATGCCAGGACGGCCGCAGCCAGCACGGCAACAAGGCCCAAGCCCTGAAAGTGCTAACGGCACGCATCCATGAAAAAGACCGCTCTGAGCGTGCGGCTGTTGACGCGGCGATGCGCAAAGGCCTGGTCGGAAGCGGCGATAGAAGCGACCGTATACGGACCTACAACTTCCCGCAGGGGCGGCTGACGGACCATCGCATCAACCTGACCCTGTACAAACTGCTCACCATCATGGAAGGCGATCTGGAAGACGTGGTGACAGCATTGCAGGTAGCGCGTGGTGCGGAGCAGCTGGCGGAGCTGGAAACGGCTTCACAAGGCTGAAAAACATTGAAAAGCGTTTAATCTAGAGTGGACGACGCTGAGCGTTAGCTTTAGTTTTTAAAGGCGGACTTCCTTCACCGCAGAGGCGCAGAGAACGCAGAGGAACGCAGAGAAGGAATATAAAAACTCTCTTTTTTCTCTTTTTTCTTTCTCTGAAGTGCCTTTTTAACTTGCCAAATTAGCCTATAGCCCAATGAATACATGCGTAAGACGCTCCTTTTTTAATAGCCACAACAGCAACCATTGCAAAGCTGTAATTTGACTACGATCACCATCGCTCAAGCTTTGGCAAGCGCTCAAGCCTTGAAGTTAGACAGGCTGGACACCCAGTTGCTGCTGTTACACGCTTTGGCCAAACCTGATGCTGGACGTGCCTGGCTGCTGGCGCATGACGCTGATGAATTGCCAGAGTCAACGTCCGACATGTTTCGCAGTTTCAGCCTGCGCCGCGCAGCCGGTGAGCCGCTGGCTTATATCGTCGGCTACAAAGACTTTTTTGGCTTGCGTTTTAATGTGGACGCACGTGTGCTCGTGCCGCGGCCCGATACTGAAACACTGGTGCAGTGGGCGCTGGATGTTTTGCAAAATGTAGCTGCACCTACAGTTCTTGACTTGGGCACGGGCAGCGGCGCGGTGGCCATTGCGGTGGCGCACAGCTTGAGACGCAAGAAGATTTGTAAGGTCATGGCCACCGACTTCAGTGATGACGCTTTAACAGTCGCGTCGCAAAACGCCAGCCAGCTGGGCGCGGATGTGCAGTTTGTTCACAGCCACTGGTTCGATAAAGTCAGGGGTCACTGTCACGTTATCGCGAGTAATCCGCCATACATTGCGAGCGCTGACCCGCACTTGGCAGCTTTGGCGTATGAGCCACTGAGCGCACTGGCCGCAGGCAGCGATGGCCTGAGCGACATCCGGCAAATTGTTCAACAAGCCCCCGAGCATCTGCACCCTGGCAGCTGGCTGCTGCTGGAGCATGGCTACGATCAGGCCAGCGCGGTGTGCGAGTTACTCAGTCAGCGTGGTTTCAGGCAAGTGCAAAGCCGGATGGATCTGGCAGGCATTGAGCGCTGTTCTGGCGGGCAATGGTTGGGGTGAAATCGCGGGATAATCAGTTTATTGATTTTTAAAGGACACCACCATGAGCGATACCCAAACCCGCATCGACCAGATCGTTAAATCCGGGGATGTCGTGCTATTTATGAAGGGCAACGCCAGTTTCCCGCAGTGCGGCTTTTCCGGCAAGGCAATTGCTGTGCTCAAAGCCTGCGGCGTGACCAAACCGGTGACTGTCAACGTGCTGGAAGATGGCGACATTCGCAATGGCATCAAGGAATACAGCAACTGGCCGACGATTCCGCAGCTGTACGTCAAAGGTGAGTTTGTGGGCGGCTCGGACATCATGATGGAGATGTACGAGAGCGGCGAACTACAACAAATGCTGGCTGCGCCTGCAGCTTAAAGACGCGCAAAACTAACGGGTGTAGCCTGTACAAGCACCCGCGTTCACCTCGCCCTGGCATTCGCGTGTCAAACGGGCGTTGCGTTCTTTTTTGGTTTCTTGCGAACTTGGGATAAATTTGGCCTTGGAAGCTGCTTGAGCCTTGGGCTTTTTAGCTTTTTTCTTGGTCGTGTTTTTGGTCGGCGGGTTTAGTACCTCCGGTGCCTGCGCATGAGCTCCTGTGACGAACAAGAACCCGAGCAGTGCTGACATCCACAAAATTTTATTCAGCATCTTTCGTCTTTCTCAAAATTATTGAAGCTTGGGATCGCCATGGGCCACTTCATCGAGCGGCGTATCGGCTGGCATGCAAAAGCCCTCGCTGGCCCAAGCACCAAAGTCAATGTTTTTGCAGCGCTGGCTGCAAAATGGCCTGAAAGAATTGCTGGGCGCATAAACACTATCGCCTTTACAAACAGGGCAAACAACGATTTTGTACATCGCTTGATCTTCGGGCATGTTTTGCGGGTTCAGGAGCAAAGCGTCAACTCAAAAGACGCGTCCAGGTTGGACGCATGCAGACGGTCATCGTTTTCATGACGCATCAACCGCACTGACACGATCAGGCGGTTGCCGCTGATCTCGGGGATCAGACCCAGGCTGGGGTCAATGCGCAGCCGCAACAACTGAAAAGTACGACCTTGCGGCAAGTTTTGCTGGTACATGCCCTCATGCGCGGTAACCATTTGCGGCGCACCGGAATCGCGCAACAGTTGTAGCAGGAGGCGGATAGATTCGGCCAGTGGCACCAGGGTGGCCACCCAGCGCTGCAAGTCTTGCTGGCGACGGGCAGGGGCCAGGTGCTGCCAGGCGTAGTAGGCGGGAAGATCAAACTCGCAAGTACCGCCGGGAATGCCGACGCGGCTCCTGATGCTCATCAGCCAGTCGTTTTCAGTCAATGACTGCCCGGCCTTGCCTGGCAAGGCATTAAAGTTTGAAAAGCAGGCTTCTAGCCGAGAGGTGACGTTGTCAAGCACTGCCTCGGCAATCGCCGGGTTGCCGCGGTAGCCGCTCAAAATGTGTTTTTGCTTGTCCAGATCTTTGAGCACATCGCTTTTCAAATCGGCCCGAGCCGCCACATCCATCACCTCAAAAATGGTGGTGATGGCGTAGTGGTGGTCAGTCGGGTGCTCGCGCGCCACCAACTCGCCCAAACGGTGGAACAGGTGCTCCAGTCGTAAATAGGTGCGTATGCGTTCGTTGAAAGGGTATTCGTAAAGAATCACAGCGTTATCTTTTTCGGCGCGGGAGCTATGGACAATGACGAATCATAGCGTGATGCGCCTGGCAATTTGCCTGACTTGCGCGGCCAATTCGCCAAGTGTTAATCCATCGTTGTAAATCACCAGGTCGGCAGCCGCGAGCCGCTCGGCTCTGGTCGCTTGGCTGGCGATGACTTTCTCAACCGCTTCATGTGTCCAGCCATTGTTGGCACTTTCACGCGCCTTGACACGGCTGATTTGTGTGGCTTTTTCACAATCAACCACCAGCACTTTGTCGAGCTGCTGACGCCAGCGTTGTGATTCAACCAGCAAGGGAATGTCAAACACCACAAGAGTGCTGCCCGCCTGCCGCGCAGCTTCGGCCTGCCGGGCTGATTCGCTACTGACCAGTGGGTGAATAATGGCCTCGAGTTGTCTTTTGGCGTTCAGGTCAGCAAACACCCGTTGGCGCATGACATCACGGTTCATCGCACCTTGCGCGTTGATGGCATCGCGCCCAAAATGTGCCGCTATTTGGGCGATGGCTGAGCCACCCGCTGCCGTGACTGCGCGGGAAATGGCATCTGCATCGATTAGTGTCGCGCCTTGCCCCACCAGAAGTTGTGCCACGGTACTTTTACCGCTACCCATACCACCGGTCAAGCCCAGGCGTATCACTTAAAGCCCTATAAACCGAAGAATAGACTGCGGGCCAAACACCATGGCGGTGAAACCCGCACCCGCCAGAAAAGGCCCGAAAGGCACATAGCCACCTTCCCGCAAACCGGTGGAGAACTTCATCGCTATACCCACCACCGCGCCAATCACCGAGGCCATCAAAATGATGGGCACCAGCGCAGACCAACCGAACCAGGCACCAAGTGCTGCAAACAATTTAAAATCACCATAGCCCATGCCCTCCTTGCCAGTCACCAGCTTGAAAGCCCAGTACACCAGCCAAAGGGACACGTAGCCCGCCACCGCACCCCAAAAAGCATCAGCCAGCGTGACGGCTGGGTTGAACTGTAGCGCCGCGGATATCAGGCCCGCCCAAAGCAAGGGCAAGGTGATGTCGTCGGGCAGCAGCGTGGTGTCCCAGTCAATCAAAGCCAGCACGAGCAACGCAGCTGAAAAGCCGCACCAGGCTACCGCTACGGGAGTGTTGCCCCAGCGCCAGACACAAAAGGCAAACAGCAATGCTGTGCCCAATTCAACGAGGGGATAGCGAATGCCAAAAGGCGTACCGCAAACCGAGCATTTGCCGCGCAAAAAGACATAGCTGAGCAGCGGAATATTTTCATACCATGCAATCATGTGGCCGCAATTCGAGCAACGCGAACGGGGCGACACCAAACTGAATTTTTCTGCTGCGGGGATGACACCCTGGCCTGAGAGTTCTGCGCATTCCGCCTGCCATTGCTGCTCCATCATTTTGGGCAGACGGTAAATCACCACGTTCAAAAAGCTGCCAACCAGCAGACCCAAAAACCCAGCCAGCGCGACCAGCACCTCGCCAGGCAAACCGTCCAGCATCAAACGACTTGTCCCAGCTTGAAAATAGGCAGGTACATGGCGACCACAATGCCGCCAATCAAAGTGCCCAAAAATACAATAATGATGGGCTCCATCAGGCTGGACAAGCCCGCCACCATTTCATCGACTTCGGCTTCATAAAAGTCAGCGGCCTTGCCCAGCATGTGGTCAACCGAGCCGGACTCTTCGCCAATGGCGGTCATCTGCAACACCATGGACGGAAAAAGATTGGCATTCGTCATGGCCGCCGTCAAGCTGGTGCCGGTAGAAACCTCCTGCTGGATTTTTTCAGTCGCATCCGCGTACTTGGAGTTCCCCGATGCACCGCCTACCGAATCCAGCGCTTCGACCAGTGGCACACCAGCGGCAAACATGGTGGCAAGGGTTCGCGTCCATCGGGCGATGCAGGATTTTTCAATCAGGACACCAAATACCGGAACTTTAAGTAGCGCTCTGTCCATAAAACGCTGCATTTTCACACTGCGCTGCCAGGCCTGAAAGAAAAAATACAGGCCCCCGCCAATGCCACCAAAAATCAACCACCAATAGGCGACAAAAACCTCACTGATGGCCATCACGAACAGCGTGGGAGCGGGCAAATCCGCACCAAAGGAAGAAAACACGCTTTTAAATGCGGGAATCACAAAAACCATGATCACTGCGACCACTACAAAAGCCACAATGACCACCGAGATGGGGTACATCAACGCAGATTTGATTTTTGATTTGATGGCTTCGGTCTTTTCCATGTAAACCGCGAGTCGGTCCAGCAGTGCCTCCAAAATACCGGCCGCCTCTCCCGCCTCAACCAGATTGCAATACAGCGCACTGAAGTACAGCGGGTATTTGCGAAAAGCCGCACTCAGTGATGTCCCTGTTTCGACATCGGTGCGCACATCGTTGAGCAGTTTCGTGACGCTGGCGTTAGGATTCCCCCTGCCCACAATGTCAAACGATTGCAGCAGCGGCACACCTGCCTTCATCATGGTGGCAAGTTGCCGCGTAAAAATAGCAATGTCTTTGGGCTTGATCGACTTGCCTGAGCGCATCCGGCGTTTTTTGATCTTGGTGGGCAACACACCCTGCCTGCGCAGCGCTGATTTGACTTGGTTCTCACCCGCAGCGCGAATCTCACCCTTGACCTGTTTGCCGCCCCGGTCTTTGCCTTCCCACTCAAAGACAAACTCCTGAATACCTTTGGATGCAGTCGCCATGTGGTGTTCTCGTTTTAAAGGTACAGGTAATTAAACATGACATCAGGCATTTGTACAGCCCACAACCTCTTCCAGCGAGGTCATGCCCAGTTTAACTTTATACAGGCCGGACTGGCGCAGGCTGTTGACACCTTCTCGCTGAGATTGTTCAGCAATTTCCAGCGCCGTCCCGTCACGCAGGATGATGCGTTGGATTTCTTCGGTAATCGGCATGACCTGATAAATACCAAGCCGGCCCTTGTAGCCGTTGTTACACATGGAGCAGCCCACCGGGCGGTAGGGTGTCCAGCTGCCATCGACATCCTCTTCTTTGAAACCTGCCTCCAGCAAAGTTTCGCGCGGAATATCCGCCACGGCTTTACAGTTTGGGCACAAACGCCTGGCCAGTCGCTGTGCGGTAATCAATATGACACTGGACGCAATATTGAACGGCGCAATGCCCATGTTGCGCATCCGCGTCAGCGTGGTCGGCGCGTCGTTGGTGTGCAGGGTAGACAACACCAGGTGCCCGGTCTGTGCGGCCTTGATCGAAATATCGGCAGTCTCTAAATCGCGTATCTCACCGACCATGATGATGTCCGGGTCTTGCCGCAAAAAGGCCTTTAAAGCGACGGGGAAGGTCATGCCCGCCTTCTCGTTCATGCTGACCTGGTTGACGCCCGGCAAGGTGATCTCAGCGGGGTCTTCTGCCGTGGCGATGTTGATGCCGGGCTTGTTCAAAATATTCAGGCAGGTGTAGAGCGACACGGTTTTTCCGGAGCCCGTCGGCCCAGTGACCAGCACCATGCCGTAAGGCCTGCCAATGGCTGCCAGCAAGCGCTCTTTTTCAACCGGCTCGTATCCCAATGCATCAATACCCAGCTTGGCGCTGCTTGGGTCCAGAATACGGATGACAATTTTTTCGCCAAACATGGTGGGCAGGGTGCTGACGCGAAAATCAATAACGCGATCAGGGCCGATTTTCAGCTTCATCTTGCCGTCCTGCGGCACGCGCTTTTCAGAGATGTCAAGTTTTGAAATCACCTTGATACGGGCGGCGAGCTTTTCCTTGATGGCCACAGGCGGCGAGGCTATCTCGCGCAGCTCACCGTCGACCCGAAAGCGGACGCGGTAGCTGTGCTCAAACGGCTCGAAGTGCAAGTCTGAGGCACGCATGCTGAACGCATCCAGCAGCATTTTTTGCAGGAACTTGACGACCGGTGCATCTTCGACTTCAGAGACTGCAGCTTCGGCGCTTTCACCAGCCATCTCGACGCTGGCCTCGTCAAACTCGAAATCGTCACCGATGATGCTTTCCATCGCTTCAGCAGCAGACGCAGTTGAGGCGTCTACCAGTTTGGACAGCTTGTCGTACTCGGCAATCACCCAATCCACACTCATCTGGGTGGAGAACTTGATTTTTTCAGCTGCCTCCTGATCCGATGGGTCAGCTGTGGCGACTATCAGGCGGTTATTGCGCTTGCTTAAAACAACGATACGGTAGGTCTGGCAAATTTTGGCATCGAGCAAACCCTTGGGCAGCCGCTGCGTATCAATCGCTTCAAGATCCAGCAAAGGTGCCGCGAAGGCCGACGACATGGTATGGGCCAAGTCAAACGGTGACACCACACCCGAGCCGGTCAGCTCGGCAATAAAGCTGGTACGTCCGCTTTTGGCCTTGCTGAAAATATCTTCAGCCGCTTTTTGACCCAATTTACCCGCGATCACCAACGCCCGGCCCAGCCCGGGCAAGGCGACCGTCGATGCTTCTTTGGTCAGAGATTCAACAGCAGCCATAGGTGTTTGAGTGTCTCGGTTTTCCGGCAAGATTGAAGGTAAGGGTAACGATGTTGGTGCAAGTGATCAAGCGCGCCTATCAAGTAGCTGCGAGGCGAGTTGTTTCAACGCATCAGAATAGGTATTTTGCGGCAGGTTTTGCAGAGCGTCCAGCGCGCGCTGCGCCTCGGCAGCGGCAGCGGCGCGGGTGGCCGTCAAAGCACCGGTTTTTTGCACAATCTCAATAATTTTCGTCATGTGGTTGATACCGCCTGTCACGATCGCCTGCTCAATGATGACACGCTCGGATGGGGTTGCCCGCTGCATGGCGATGATGAGCGGCAAGGTGGCCTTGCCTTCACGCAAATCATCGCCCAGGTTCTTGCCCATTTCCTGCACATCGCCGTCGTAGTCGAGCACATCGTCAATCACCTGAAATGCTGTGCCCAGTGCCTGGCCATAGTCAGCGCAGCTTTTCTCGATCACGGGGGAGGACTTCGCCAGCAATGCCGCCAGCCTTGCGCTGGCCTCAAAGAGCTTGGCGGTTTTGGAGCGGATCACCAGCAAATAGCCGTCTTCAGACAGGCTGGCGTCATGCATGTTCATGAGTTGCAGCACTTCACCCTCGGCAATCACATTGGTAGCCTCGGCCAGGGTCTGCATGACGCGCATATCTCCGGCATCAATCATCATCTGAAACGCCCGGGAATACAAAAAATCACCTACCAGCACGCTGGCGGGGTTGCCAAACGCCTCGTTGGCAGTGGCTCGGCCCCGGCGCAGCGTGGAATCGTCCACCACATCATCATGCAGCAAGGTGGCCGTGTGGATGAACTCCACAACCGCCGCCATATTCAAACGTTGCTCTCCCCGGTAGCCCAGCGCGCCGCACATCAGCAGGAGCAAGGCCGGGCGCAATCTCTTGCCACCCGCCGCAATGATGTATTGCGACACCTGGCTGACCAGCGGCACATCCGATGTCAAACGATGCGCAATCACTGCATCCATCCCGCGCATGTCGTCAGCAATCAGGGCGAGCGCAGCGGCAGTACTGGATGAATTGGCAGACAAAAGAGGTAATTTCCAACGATGAGGTTCAGAGATTATAGGAAGCCAGGCGCTGCCAATCGTCTTGTGTTCGCAGCGCATTTGTGTGCTATAGCTATTTTCAACCCCGCATGCTAGAATCTTAGGCTCTGTGGAAATCCGTCTGCAGAACTCAATTGAATACAGATTGAGAATACAGATTGAAGAGGTCTTACATGTACGCGGTCATAAAAACCGGTGGCAAACAATACAAAGTTGCTTCTGGTGAAAAAATTAAAGTAGAACAGATTGCTGCGGACGTAGGCCAAGAGATCGTTATTGACCAGGTGTTGGCTGTCGGTGAAGGCAGTGAACTCAAGGTTGGTACGCCCTTGGTGCTAGGTGCCAGTGTTACTGTGACGGTTATCTCTCACGGCAGAGGTGACAAAATTCGCATTTTCAAAATGCGCAGGCGCAAGCATTACCAGAAACGCCAGGGCCATCGGCAGAACTACACAGAACTGCAAATCGGCGCTATTGCCGGTTAATGGCAGGTTAAGCATCAGGAGTAACTGAAAAATGGCACAGAAAAAAGGCGGCGGCTCTACGCGAAATGGGCGTGACTCACAGCCCAAAATGCTCGGCGTCAAGAAATTTGGCGGCGAAGTCATCAACGCAGGCAGCATCATTGTTCGCCAGCGCGGTACCCGGTTTCACCCAGGCACCAATGTCGGTATCGGCAAAGACCACACCCTGTTTGCATTGGTTGACGGTCAAGTCTCCTTTGCCATCAAAGGCGCGTTGTCGAAGCAGACGGTTAGCGTGACGGCTGTTGCCACGCCGGCATAAGCTGGTCACTTTGACATGTCTATGTGACAACAACTTGACATTGTGGAAGCCCCGACCCGTCGGGGCTTTTTTATTTGTAGACTACTTCTTTCTCCGCAGCCAAACCGGGCCACACCATGAAATTCGTTGACGAAGCCTTTATTGACATTGCCGCAGGCGATGGCGGGGCGGGCTGCGTCTCGTTCAGCCATGAAAAGTACAAAGAGTTTGGTGGCCCCAACGGTGGCGATGGCGGACGTGGCGGGCATGTCTACGCGGTGGCCGACATCAACCTGAACACCCTCGTTGACTTCAGGTTTTCGCGCCGCCACGACGCCAAAAATGGCGGCCACGGCATGGGTTCGGACATGTTTGGCGCCAAGGGCGACGACGTGATTTTAAAAATGCCTGTCGGCAGCATTCTGAGCGATGCCGAGACGGGCGAAGTGCTGTTCGAACTGATGGAGCCGGGCGAGCAGATTCTGATTGCCAAAGGCGGGGACGGCGGCTTTGGCAACCTGCGCTTTAAAAGCTCGACCAACCGCGCGCCGCGCAGCAAAACGCCGGGCTGGCCCGGTGAGCGCAAAAGCCTGAAGTTAGAGCTGAAGGTGCTGGCCGATGTCGGTTTGCTGGGCATGCCCAACGCTGGCAAGTCCACTTTTATCACCGCTGTGTCAAACGCACGGCCACGCATTGCTGACTACCCTTTCACCACCCTGCACCCCAATTTGGGCGTGGTGCGTGTTGCGCCTGAGCAAAGCTTTGTGGTGGCCGACTTGCCGGGTTTGATTGAAGGCGCATCTGAAGGCGCTGGCCTGGGCCATCTGTTTTTGCGCCACCTGGAGCGCACCCGCTTGCTGCTGCATATTGTTGATTTGGCACCGTTTGACGAGGGTGTTGACCCGGTGGCGCAGGCCAAAGCCATTGTGGGCGAGCTGAAAAAATACGACGATGCGCTGTTTAAAAAACCGCGCTGGCTGGTGCTGAACAAGCTCGACATGATTGACGGCGACAAGCGTGCCGAGATTGTTCAGGATTTCGTCAAGCGCTTCAAGTTCAAAGGTCCGGTGTTTGAAATATCGGCCCTGACGCGTGAGGGCTGCGAGCACCTGATCAAGACGATTTACCAGCATGTCAAGAAAGTGCAAAAAAGCGAGCAACCGGTAGAAGAGATTGATCCACGGTTTGTAGTGTTGCCGCCAGAGTGAATCAGGCCAAAAATCAAACGCTATAAATTTAATAGCTTCTTGCGCACGAATCTATTGGGCTACAGCATTAAAAGATACCCAAACTCCACTCAAAAACGCCTAGAACACCCTTCAACTGCCTTTTAATCGACTTCAAACGCTCAACATGCAAGAAAAAGCCAGCGCCAACGTCCTCCTTCATGCCAGGCGCATTGTGGTCAAGGTCGGCTCCAGCCTGGTCACCAACGAAGGCCGGGGGCTGGATGTTGTGGCGATTGGCCAGTGGTGCGAGCAACTGGCGGCGTTGGTCAAGGACGGGCGGGAGGTCATCATGGTCAGCAGCGGCGCGATTGCCGAGGGCATGAAGCGCCTGGGCTGGGCCACGCGCCCCAAAGCCATCCACGAGCTGCAAGCTGCGGCTGCTGTGGGCCAGATGGGCCTGGTGCAGGTGTATGAAACGCAATTGCGAGAAAACGGCATAGGCAGTGCGCAGGTGCTACTCACGCATGCTGACCTGGCCGACCGCGAGCGCTACCTGAATGCCCGCTCTACCCTGCTGGCGCTGCTGAGTTTTGGCGTGGTGCCTGTCATCAACGAGAACGACACCGTCGTTAACGACGAAATCAAGTTTGGCGACAACGACACATTAGGCGCACTGGTCGCCAACCTGGTGGAGGCCGATGCGCTGATTATTCTGACCGATCAAAAAGGCCTGTACACCGCAGACCCACGCAAAGACCCAAGCGCCCAATTTGTAGATGTGGGTAAAGCTGGCGATGCCGCACTGGAGGCCATGGCAGGCGGCGTGGGGTCCAGCATTGGCAGCGGCGGCATGATCACCAAAATCCTGGCGGCCAAACGCGCTGCTGGCTCTGGCGCGTCCACTGTGATTGCCTGGGGCCGGGAGCCTTCGGTGTTGATTCGCTTGAGCCAGGGCGAAGCCATTGGCACGATGCTGGTCGCACAAACCGCCAAAAATCAGGCGCGCAAACAGTGGATGGCAGACCATCTGCAAATGCGCGGCTCCGTGACCGTAGACGCGGGCGCTGTGGGCAAGGTACGTGACGAGGGCAAAAGCCTGCTACCCATCGGCATGACCCAGGTAGATGGCGAGTTTTCGCGTGGTGACGTGATTGCCATCAAGAGCCCCGACGGCCTGGAAATCGCTCGCGGCCTGGCCAATTACGCCAGCGCCGAAGCACGGCTGATTTGCCGCAAGGCGTCGCCAGAGTTTGAAAAGCTGCTGGGCTACACCGGCGAATCTGAAATGGTTCACCGTACCAATTTGGTGCTGACGCGCTGAGAGATCAGGCGGGCCTTATTGGTCCAGATAGCGGCCAGGGTACTTCAGCTTGGTTAACAGCTCGGATATCGACCCCACAGGCGACGCTGCATCGCAAGCACCGGCTTTGGCAAACCACAGGGGATGTTTTGATGCCATGCTGCCAAACACTGAACGCCATTGCGGGTCAGTTACGGGGCTCCATTTACCATCTGACGAATAGCGTGCATAAGTTTTAAATTCCCCTGTGGAGCAGCGCAGCGCCTCATACATCACATTTCTTGCACCCGTCGGGCTGATGGCCACCATCACGTAGCGCACCAGACTGTCGCTTGTTGAGATACTGATGGATGCCGGGTCAACCCCATACACCAGTGATGAAATACGGGGCACCTCAAAAGTCACCAATTTTTTAACATCGAACGCTGGTGGCGGTGGGACTTCAGACTCTTTCCATTCAGCATCGTTTGCATACACCTGTGCGCGTGCCAAGCCGCCTGTAGCCAACACAGCCAGCAAGACCAAAAGCCTGAAAGACCAGCGTTTAAATATCATTTTTGCTTTCGTCAACAGCGCCATGCTGGCTGGTTTGCGGGTCGGGTTCAAAGCACGAACCCGGTGGCAATTCAAATGCCGCGCCTGACCTTGAAAAGTGACCAGGGACATGGCCAGCAGAATGCGTGGCGTACACATGACCACCACTTCGCTCGTGACGGCCATGATGTTCGGCACGCGCATCACCGCGCCAGTCCAGGTGCGGCACAAACCGCGCCAGTTCGGTCAAGGCCATTTCATACACGCCACGTTTAAATTCAACCACCACATCGAGCGGCACCCAGTAGTCGTTCCAGCGCCAGGCGTCAAACTCGGGGTGATCGGTGGCGCGCAAGTTCAGATCCCAGTCGTGACCGGTCAGCTGCAGCAGAAACCATATTTGTTTCTGGCCTTTGTAATGTCCACGCGCATCGCGGCGGATGAACCGGTCAGGCACCTCATAGCGCAACCAATCACGGGTTCGGGCCAGCACCTGTACGTGCTGCGGCATCAGCCCCACTTCTTCATGCAACTCCCTGAACATCGCCTGCTCGGGGTTTTCACCCCGATCAATGCCGCCCTGTGGAAACTGCCACGAGTGGGTGCGAATACGCTTGCCCCAAAATACCTGACTTTTATGGTTGAGCAAGATGATGCCGACGTTGGGCCTAAAGCCGTCCCGGTCGAGCATAATCAAACCTCAAATTTTTTAAACTGAGTCCATTATGCACAGCGAACTCAGCAAAGCCAAGCGCCAAGCGCTGGGCACATCGCCAACCCCCATCAATCGCTCAGAAAAATAGCCCATGAAAGCCTCGCAGTTTTATATTTCTACCCTCAAAGAAGCACCTGCAGATGCAGAAATCGCCAGCCACCAGCTGATGACGCGCGCCGGCTTGATCAAAAAGCTGGGTGCGGGTATTTACAACTACATGCCGATGGGGCTGCGCGTGATTCGCAAGGTCGAAGCCATCGTGCGCGAAGAAATGAACAAGGCCGGTGCGATTGAAATGACGATGCCGGTGATTCAACCCGCCGAGCTGTGGCAAGAGACCGGCCGCTTTGAAAAAATGGGGCCTGAGCTGTTGCGCATCAAAGACCGCCACGGCCGCGACTTTATTGTGCAGCCCACCAGCGAAGAGGTGGTAACAGACGTGATGCGCCAGGACATCAAAAGCTACAAGCAATTGCCGAAGAATCTGTACCAGATTCAAACCAAGTTCAGGGACGAACGCCGCCCCCGCTTTGGCTTGATGCGCGGGCGCGAGTTCATCATGAAAGACGCCTACAGCTTTGACCGTGATGAGGCAGCAGCAAAAGTCAGCTACCAAAATATGGCAGCGGCCTACCGCAAGATTTTTGACCGCTTTGGCTTGAGCTACCGCGCCGTGGCCGCCGACAGCGGCGCGATTGGCGGCGATTTGAGCGAGGAGTTTCAGGTGATTGCCGCCACGGGTGAAGACGCCATCGTGTATTGCCCGACGAGTGACTACGCCGCGAACATGGAAAAAGCCGAAGCCTTGGCTCCAGTTGCTGAACGCAAAGCTGCCTCACAGGCCATGACCAAAACCGCTACACCGGGTAAAGCGACTTGCGCCGATGTGGCTGAGCTGCTCGGTATACCGCTGGCATCCACCGTCAAGTCACTGGTACTGGCCACCGATACGCTGAGTGAAAAAGGCGAAGTTGTCAAAACCCAAGTCTGGCTGCTGCTGCTGCGTGGCGACCACGACATGAATGAAGTCAAGGTGGGCAAAATTGAAGGCCTGGCAGGCTTCAGATTTGCCACTGTGCCTGAGATTGAAGACCACTTTGGTTGCCAACCGGGCTACCTGGGGCCGCTCAATATGCGTAAAGCTATCAAGCTGGCAGTCGACCGCGAGGTGGCGGTGATGGCCAATTGGGTGTGTGGCGCGAACGAGCCCGACTTTCACATCACAGGTGTCAACTGGGGCCGCGACCTGCCCGAACCGACACTCATCGCTGACATCCGCAACGTCGTAGCAGGCGACGCATCACCCGATGGCAAAGGCGTACTCGCCATCGAACGCGGCATAGAAGTCGGCCATGTGTTTTACCTTGGTACCAAGTACAGCAAAGCCATGAACGCCACCTTTCTGGGCGACAACGGCAAGCCGCAGTTTTTAGAGATGGGCTGCTACGGCATTGGCATCACCCGCCTGCCCGCCGCTGCGATTGAGCAAAACCACGATGCAAAAGGCATCATCTGGCCCGACGCGATTGCGCCATTTACCGTGGTGCTGTGCCCCATCAGCCCGGACCGTTTTGCGGATGTCAAGCTTGCCGCCGACACGTTGTATGCAGAGCTGATGGCTGCGGGTGTGGACGTGATTCTGGACGACCGCAATGAGCGCCCGGGTGCCATGTTTGCGGACTGGGAACTGATTGGTGTGCCGCACCGCATCACGATTGGTGACCGGGGTTTGAAAGAGGGCCATATTGAATACCAGCACCGCCGCGATACCGAACCCACAAAAGTAGAAGCCGCCCATGCACTGGCCTTCATCAAAGGCAAGTTGGGGCTGTAAAAGCTGTGAAAACATGCCTTTTTAGCAGACGAAAAGTGCTGCAAGCCACTGTATTCGGGTGCGGGCAGCTATTATTTACAGAGCAGGCAAACGCCGGTGCGCAAATTGAAGAGCCGTTGATTGATTCGGTGCGCACAGCGCTCAGCTCTGCCATTGCCAACCACGCCCCCCCAGAGCCCAAATTCAAAGATACCGAAAGTCGGCTGCAGCACCTGCGCTGGCTGGCGGCCATGAGCGACCGCTTGGTCACGAAAAAAGCCGAGCTGCAAATCCGCAAAGAGTTTTTGCAAACCGTCTGGTACGAAAGCAAACGCGCCGGGCTGGACACTGCTTTGGTCCTGGGCCTGATTCAGGTCGAAAGCAACTTCAGAAAATTTGCTGTCAGCGTGGTCGGCGCGCGCGGCTACATGCAGGTCATGCCGTTCTGGACCCGCATGATTGGCGACGGTGATGCGTCAAAACTCTTTCACATGCAAACCAATCTGCGCTTTGGCTGCGTGATTTTGCGGCACTACCTGGACCGAGAAAAAGGCGACTTGTTCATGGGCCTGGGCCGCTACAACGGCTCGCGCGGCAAAGCGCCCTACCCTGATGCGGTGCTCGGTGCAAAAAAACGATGGGAGTTCAACGCTTGATGGGTCGTTGGTTTTTAATTTTTCTAACGGCAGGGTTTGCATTTACCTTTGACAAGCCCACCGCAGCAGCCGAGTTTGCGCGGCAAGAGGCCGATCAATTCGGCCCGGTGTCGATCGCCCTCAAAGGCCAAATCAAGC
>JAYVPR010000387.1:0-4142 GCA_043757245.1 Polaromonas sp.
TTTTCATGGCCGCTTACTACATGCTGTTCGGCGTGATTTCTGGTGTCGCTCTGGCGGTTAATTTGCTGTTGCTAATCGCGATTTTGTCGATGTTACAAGCCACCCTGACGCTGCCCGGCATGGCCGCCATGGCCTTGGCACTGGGTATGGCGATTGACTCCAATGTGCTGATCAACGAGCGTATCCGCGAGGAGCTGCGCAACGGCGCCTCACCGCAAGCGGCCATCCACACCGGTTATGAGCGCGCGTGGGCGACGATCCTGGACTCCAACATCACAACCCTGATTGCTGGTTTTGCACTGCTCGCGTTTGGCTCCGGTCCGGTGCGCGGGTTTGCGGTGGTGCATTGCATCGGCATTTTGACCAGCATGTTTTCTGCGGTGTTTTTCTCCCGCGGACTCGTCAACCTTTGGTACGGGCGGCAGAAAAAGCTCAAGGCGGTGTCGATCGGGACTGTCTGGCGTGCAGCGCCTTCGGACGAAGCTGCCAAGCTCACAACATAACCAGACTTGGAAAAAGAGTTCACATGGAATTTTTCAAAATTAAAAAAGACATCCCGTTCATGCGGCATGCCGTCATTTTTAACGCGATATCGTTCATCACTTTTGCGCTGGCGGTGTTCTTTCTGTTCTCGCGCGGGCTGCACCTATCGGTTGAATTTACCGGCGGCACGGTGATGGAGGTCAGCTACTCGCAGCCCGCTGAAGTTGAAAAAATACGCAATACGGTGGCCACGCTGGGTTTCACAGATGTGCAGGTACAAAACTTTGGCACGGCGCGTGATGTGATGATTCGCCTGCCGGCTCAGAAGGGCGTGAGCACGGCACAGCAAAGCGACAAGGTGATGCTTGCGTTGAAGGCGCAAGATCCAGCGGTGCAGTTGCGCCGCACTGAATTCGTTGGCCCATCGGTCGGTGAAGAGCTAGCCCAGGACGGTTTAAAGGCACTGGGCATGGTGGTGGTTGGCATCATGATCTACCTGGCGTTTCGCTTTGAGTGGAAGTATGCCGTTGCGGCCATCATTGCCAACTTGCATGACGTGATCATCATTCTTGGCTTTTTTGCCTATTTTCAGTTGGAATTTTCACTCTCTGTTCTGGCTGCGGTACTGGCAGTGCTGGGTTACTCGGTGAATGAATCGGTGGTGA
Organism: Polaromonas sp.; assembly: GCA_043757245.1. GTDB lineage: Bacteria > Pseudomonadota > Gammaproteobacteria > Burkholderiales > Burkholderiaceae_C > Polaromonas. The sequence continues at coordinate 1,149 of JAYVPR010000387.1, forward strand.
TTTTTGACCGGATTCGAGAAAACTTCCGGCGTTACCGCAAGATGAGCACGACCGAAATTATTGATAACGCCATCACTTCCACTATCAGCCGAACTATCATCACCCACGGCTCGACCGAGGTGATGGTGCTGTCGATGCTGCTGTTTGGCGGGCCCACGTTGTTTTACTTTGCGCTGGCCCTGACGATTGGTATTTTGTTTGGCATTTACTCATCGGTCTTTGTGGCCGCCGCCATTGCCATGTGGCTGGGCATCAAGCGTGAAGATCTGGTCAAGGTTACGGCTAAAAAAGACGAAGACCCGAACGACCCGAACGCGGGTGCCACGGTTTAAGACGCGGCAACACCACATCAGCGAACTGTGAATAGCTCTAACAACCGATCCAGTCCACTCTCGGCAAAAGCGCGTGAAATTTTCACGGCACATGCCGCGAAAGTTTTACCGGAAATCGCCACGGCTATTCTGGGAAAGCTATCGGCGCTGATGGACAAGTCAGGCAGCACGCAAGAGACGCGGGATCGCCGCGATGCCTGGCTTGCGTTTCAGTCGGCGGGCAAAGCTTGGGCCAATGGCACCAACAAAGCCTGGAAGTTTGCCCTTGAACAGCCGCCGCAATCTGTCGGTACGATGTTCGATGTCGAGAACGGAAAATTCGAGCTGATGGACAACGAGATGATGGAGAACAAGATTCTCGCCTCGCGCCTTGGCTTGCGTATTCTGGATGCCGTTAGCTGGGAACTCAACGACCTGCGCCTACGGGTTCAAAGTCTGGACAACGTGTTAGAGCTTGAAACCAACGATATCCTCAGGCCAGAGGTACTGGCTCGTAAGCTGCTGGAGCAGTGGTCAGTTGTAGGCTTGCCGCGCGATACATGGATGGCGGCGCAGGACGTGGTTCCAAACCGTATAGCCGAGCATTTGCTGGAGGCTTATCACATGGCCAACGAATTTTTGGTTCAGCAAGGCGTGATGGCTGAAATCGATTTGCGCCCCCTCGTCAAGCGCACACCGTCGGGCATCATCAAAGCGCAATCATCGCCAGTCAAACCAGCGGCGTCCAAAGAGGGTGGGGTGGGGTCCGGCCCAGATGGCGGCCAACACGCTGGCGGGCAGGGCAGCAACTACGGTGGCGGCTTTGATGGTAGTGGCTACGGTGAAGGTGGTAGTGGTAGTGGTAGTGGTAGTGGTAGTGGTAGTGGTAGCGGTAGCGGTCAAGGCTATGGTGGCAGCAGTGGTGGCTCTGGTGGTAGCGGTAGCGGAAACGGTGGATCAGGTAGCGGTAGCGGCTCGGGCGGTGGTTCGGATAGCAGCTCGGGTGGTCATACCCGCAGTGGATCTTCCCCGCATGAGGAAACCCGCATGCAGACAGCCACTACGCCGCTGGGCAAAGCCAAAATGCGTGCCCAAGGCGTGATGGGCGGCTTGATGCGGCTTTTGACCAATCAGGTGGCCGGTTTTGACAATACTCGCGCAGCTCAGGCTTCTCCGCAACTGGCGCAGGCTATCGCCGGCATGGTTATCGAGGACAGCAGACATCAGCTCTCTCAAGTGGCCGATACGGCTGACCAGGTTTATGGGCCGGTACATGTTGAGCAGGCCTCAACAGAACTGCGTCAAAGAACCAGCACGCTGAAAAAAGCGGCAAGTACCTCAACGGAAAAAGCCACCATTGAAATTGTGGCGCTGATGTTTCAGAGCATTCTGGCCGAAGACCGCATTCCGGCGGCGATTCGGGTCTGGTTTGCACGCTTGCAAATGCCTGTTCTGCGAGTGGCCATTTCAGAGCCTGAATTTTTTGGTTCCTTGCAGCATCCAGCGCGCCGCCTGATTGACCGGATGGGGTCTTGCGTGCTGGGCTTTGACATTGATGTGTCGGGCAACGCGATGGAAATTGAAATCAAGCGTATTGTGCAAGTCATTGAGCAGTACCCCGAGACGGGGCGCAGGGCGTTTCAGCTGGTGTATGACGAGTTTCAAAAATTCCTCTCTAAATTCCTCTCTGAAAACGGTAACGCTGCGCGCGTCGTCAGTGTCGCCCAGCAGGTCGAGCAAAAGGAGACCATGGCGATTCAATACACGATTGAAATGCGCAGTATGCTGAACGACATGCCGGTGCGTGACGAAATCCGCGAGTTTCTGTTCAAAACCTGGGCGGAGGTGCTGGCCATTGCCGCCATGCGTAATGGGCCGCAGCACGAGCAGACCGTCACGCTCAAGCGCTGCGCCGCTGACCTGGTTTGGGCGGCCAGCGCCAAGCCCAACCGTGCCGACCGAGCCAAGGTGATTGCTGACTTGCCCAAGCTGCTGCAATTGTTGCGTATGGGAATGAGCATGCTCGGCATGGATAGCAAATCCCAGGACGACAATATCAAAACTATCAGCGACACGCTGGCCGATGCCTTCATGTCCAAAACAGGTGCGATTTCGTCCGAGCGCATTGACGCCATGGCCAAACGCCTGACCAATCTGGAAGACTATTTGTCTGATGAAGACGTTGGTGACTTGCCGCTGGACACTCAGGCCTTGGTCATGATGATTGGCATCGATGCCTCTGACATCGAGGTGGTGACCGACGGCGGCAGCCAGCCAACCGAGGCCATGCGCGCCTGGGCTCATGAGTTGCAGTTGGGGTCATGGTTCAGCCTGGACCACAACGGACGCATCAGCCATGTACAGTTTGCCTGGCGCAGTGACCGCAAGCAACTGCATTTGTTTGCCTCAGCCGATGGCCGAAACTTTCTGATTCAGGCGCGTCGGCTGGCAGCTTACTTGCAGGCGGGCTTGCTGTTGCCAACTGAAGAAGAGGCTTTGACGGTTCGGGCTACGCGCGATGCACTGGCCAAGCTTGAAGCGAATCCCGAACGGCTGCTTGGCTAAGGGATGCAGAAATAACAAATATACCGTTTATGGATGGCACTGGCGGGCGCATTGCGTCGTTGCTTGTCGCTTGTGTGGCTAGCCACACGGCGCGCCAATCGCCTAGCACTGCATCCCG
>JAYVPR010000388.1:0-4138 GCA_043757245.1 Polaromonas sp.
GCAGCAAGGCAGCTATAACTTCTACCGCATTACCGGGCCGATTGTCACCAGCCTCTTGATCAACCAGTTTGTGTTTTTTGAAGCGCCAGGCGAACCGCCTCTGTATGCGCGTGTAACGGAGATTCGCGCCAAAACCGCGGTTCTCAAAACGTTAAAAGACTTTAACCACCTGAAAAACGCGGTGTGGGGTGTGACCACCCGTAACCGCGAGCAAAACTTTGCCATGAACCTACTGATGGATCCGGAAGTTGACTTTGTCACGCTGGCCGGCACAGCAGGCAGTGGCAAAACACTGATGGCGCTGGCCAGCGGCCTGACGCAGGTGCTGGACGACCGCCGCTACACTGAAATCATCATGACCCGCGCAACCGTATCCGTCGGTGAAGACATCGGTTTTTTACCGGGCACGGAAGAAGAAAAAATGGGCCCGTGGATGGGCGCCCTGGACGACAACCTGGAAGTGCTGGGCAAGACCGAAAACGGGTCAGGCGAGTGGGGCCGCGCGGCTACCAATGAGCTGGTTCGCTCGCGCATCAAGGTCAAGAGCATGAACTTCATGCGCGGCCGGACGTTTTTGAACAAATACGTGATCATCGACGAAGCTCAAAACCTCACGCCCAAGCAAATGAAAACGCTGATCACACGCGCAGGCCCGGGCACCAAAATCATTTGCATGGGCAACCTGGCGCAAATCGACACACCGTATCTGACTGAAGGCTCATCGGGCATGACGTATGCGGTAGACCGCTTTAAAGGCTGGCCACACGGCGGGCACATCACGTTGGCGCGGGGTGAACGCTCACGGCTGGCAGACTTTGCCAGCGAAGTGCTTTAAACGAAACAAGCTCTGAAATACAAAAGGCCAAATCATTAGACTTGGCCTTTTACTTTTGAGTGTTTGGTGGGAGATGCAAGTTTCGAACTTGCGACCCCTGCAGTGTGAATGCAGTGCTCTACCCCTGAGCTAATCTCCCGTCGCTTAGCACGTAGGCAATAAGCTAAGCCTCACATTATATGCCGACTCTTAAGCGGCAAGTGCTCGCCAGACAGTTTTACCCTTGCTGGCTTTGTCGATGTCTGCCAGTAGCTTTTCATGTTCGGCCAGCTCCTCGTCGTTGGCTGCCAGCAGCGGCAGCAGAAACTGGCTGAGATCGATGGCGGGGGAATTGTCACCACTTTGGGCCGAGTTGCCAGCGTCCATCATCAAACTGTTTTGCCCGCGCGTGAGGTTGATGTACACGTCAGCCAGCAGTTCAGCATCCAGCAGCGCACCGTGCAGCGTGCGGCCAGAATTGTCAACCTCCAGCCGGTCACACAGCGCATCCAGCGAATTGCGTTTGCCGGGGTACAGCTCTTTAGCCATCATCAGGCTGTCGGTGATTTTGCTGACGTGAGCCGACATCGGATGCTGGCCACAAATCTCCAGCTCTTTGTTTAAAAACCCCACATCAAACGGTGCGTTGTGAATGATGACTTCAGCACCGTTCAAATAGGCCAGCAGTTCGCCCGCAATCACGCCAAAGCGGGGCTTGTCTTTTAAAAACTCATTGCTGATACCGTGAACTTTGAGCGCATCCTCATGGCTGTCGCGCTCCGGGTTCAGGTAAAAGTGTTTGTTGTTACCCGTCAGCTTGCGGGCCACCAACTCAACGCAACCGATCTCGATGATGCGGTCGCCGTTGTCAGGGGAAAGGCCAGTGGTTTCGGTATCTAAAAATATTTGGCGCATGGCAAACCGTGGTCTCAGTGCAGCTCTTTAGCGTGATTGATGGAGTACTTGGGTATCTCAACCGTCACGTCACTCTGCGCAAGGATAGCCTGGCAACTCAGGCGGGAGTTGGGCTCCAACCCCCAGGCGCGGTCCAGCAAGTCTTCCTCTGTTTCGTCGAGTTCGTTCAGTGACTTGAAGCCTTCGCGCACGACGACGTGGCAGGTTGTGCAGGCGGCGCTCATGTCGCAGGCGTGTTCGATGTTGATTTTGTTGTCTAGCAGTGCTTCACAGATGGATGTGCCTGCGGGTGCAGACACTTCAGCGCCATGGGGGCAGTACTCGGCATGCGGCAGGATTTTGATGATGGGCATAGGGTTAGTTCGCCTTAATGGCTCAGATCGCTTCGATGTTTTTGCCGGACAGGGCTTTTTGTATTCCGCGGTTCATGCGCTCTGCGGCGAAGGCCTCTGTACCGTTAGCCATGGCTTTTGTGGCGGCCTCCATGGTGGCTGCGTCGCCGTGCCCCATGGCATCTTCAACGCCCACCATGAGGCTGTCAATCTCGGCACGTTCGTTGGGGCTTAACAAATCGGCGTCCAGCGCCAGTGCGCTGCGGGTAGCCAGTAGCATGCGGTCTGCATCGACGCGCGCCTCGGCCAGGGCTCTGGCCTGCATGTCTTGCTGGGCGGTTGAAAAGCTGTCTTTCAACATGCGGGCAATCTCGTCATCACTCAGGCCATACGATGGTTTGACATCAATGGTTGCCTCTACACCGCTGACCTGCTCTTTGGCGTTGACACTGAGCAAACCGTCTGCATCAACCGTGAAGGTAACGCGGATGCGCGCAGCGCCTGCCACCATGGGCGGGATACCGCGCAGCTCGAAGCGTGCCAGGCTACGGCAATCAACCACCAAGTCGCGCTCGCCCTGCAACACATGCAGGGCCAATGCGGTCTGGCCGTCTTTGTAGGTGGTGAAGTCCTGCGCCATCGCGGTGGGGATGGTCTGGTTGCGCGGCACGATACGCTCGACCAGGCCGCCCATGGTTTCAATGCCCAGCGACAGCGGGATCACGTCAAGCAGCAACAAATCAGCCCCGGTGTTGTTGCCTGCAAGCTGGTTGGCAGAAATCGCTGCGCCCAATGCAACCACTTCGTCGGGGTTAAGGTTGGTGAGTGGCTCTTTTCCAAAGAAGCTGGCAACCGCTTTACGCACCTGTGGCATGCGCGTAGAGCCGCCCACCAGCACCACGCCGTCAATAGCGTCCTTCGTCAGCTTGGCATCACGCAGCGCCTTGCGCACGGCAGTCAACGTGCGCTGCGAGAGGTGGGCGGTGGCGGTCTCAAAATCTTCGGCCTTCAATTCAAAATTGACCAGCGCCTTGGCAAGCTGAACGCTGAACGGCACGCTGCTGTTGCTTGAAAGTGCCTCTTTGCCGTCGCGTGCGGCGCGCTGAAGCGCGGCCTTGTCTGTGGGTGTGAGGGTGTCGGCTGCGACACCGGCCTTGGCCAGCACCCAGTAGACCAAGGCGCGGTCGTAATCGTCACCGCCCAGAGCCGAGTCGCCACCAGTGGCCACGACTTCAAACACGCCTTGCGTGAGGCGCAGGATGGAAATATCAAACGTACCGCCACCCAGGTCGTAGATGGCGTAGGTGCCTTCGCTGGCGTTGTCCAGGCCGTAGGCAATCGCCGCTGCGGTCGGCTCGTTGATGAGGCGCAGCACGTTCAGGCCTGCCAGCTGCGCGGCATCTTTTGTGGCCTGGCGCTGTGCATCGTCAAAGTAGGCAGGCACGGTGATGACCGCGCCGTAGATGTCGTCGTCAAACGTGTCTTCAGCTCGAAAGCGCAGTGTGGCCAAAATTTCAGCACTGATTTCGACCGGGCTTTTTTCGCCGGCCACGGTTTGCAGCGTGACCATGCCGGGTTTGTCGATCAGCTCATAAGGCAACTGCGCGCGGGCGCCAATGTCGTTGATGCCACGGCCCATCAGGCGCTTGACGGACGAGATGGTGTTGCGCGGGTCATCAACCTGCGCGGCCAGTGCGTCAAAACCAATCTGGCGTTTTTCTGCATCGACGTAGCGCACTACGCTTGGCAATATGACGCGGCCTTGGTCATCAGCCAAGCATTCAGCCACGCCGCTGCGGACACTGGCCACCAGCGAATGGGTGGTGCCAAGATCAATGCCAATGGCGATGCGTCGGGCGTGAGGATCTGGCGTCTGGCCAGGTTCGGATATTTGTAAAAGTGCCATGTAACTTCATTCATTCGGGAAACTTGCGCCCACTGATTCTATTGTCCCAGTTGGTCGATGCGGGCTTCGACCTCGCTGGCAAAGCGCTCAATAAACATAAGGCTTCTAACTTGGGTAGCCGCGGTAAAAAAATCCTTACGCACGTCAATCGACTGCTCTATTTTTAATAGC
>JAYVPR010000389.1:0-4134 GCA_043757245.1 Polaromonas sp.
CGCTGCATGTGTTTGCGCCGCTGGCCAACCGTCTGGGCATCTGGCAAATCAAATGGGAGATGGAAGACCTGGCCTTTCGTTTCCTGGAGCCCGACACCTACAAGAAAACCGCCCAACTGCTCGACGAGAAGCGCGTGGAGCGCGAGCTGTTCATGGAAGGCTTGCGCCTTGAGCTGGAACGCGAATTGAACCAGAGCGGCGTAGCAGCGCTGGTGCAGGGCAGACCCAAGCACATCTACAGTATTGTTAAAAAAATGCGCGGTAAGTCGCTGGGGTTCGAGCAGGTTTTTGACATTCGCGCACTGCGTGTGATTGCAGCTGATGTGAACGGCTGCTATGCGGCGCTTGGTTTTGTACACTCGCATTTTGCGCCGATTGAAGGCGAGTTTGACGACTACATCGCCAAGCCCAAGTCGAACAGCTACCAGTCACTGCATACGGTGGTGCGTGATGCAGCAGGCAGGGCTATTGAAATTCAAATCCGTACCCAGGCCATGCATGACCATGCCGAATACGGCGTGGCCGCGCACTGGGCCTACAAAGAGGCGGGCACCAAAGGCTATGCAGGCGTATCAGCCAGCAGCGAATACGACTCCAAAATCGCGGTGTTGCGCCAGTTGCTGGCTTGGGAGCGGGACTTGTCAGGCTCATCACAACCAAGCAAAAGTAGCAGTAACAGTGGCCTGTTTGAAGACCGCATTTACGTGCTGACGCCCAACGCCGCGATTGTTGAACTGCCGCAGGGCGCCACTGCGGTCGATTTTGCCTACAGCGTCCACACCAATGTGGGCCACCGTTGCCGGGGCGCACGCATTGACGGGGCCATGGTGCCGCTCAATACACCGCTGCAAAACGGTCAAATGGTGGAAGTGATTACGGTCAAGGACGGTGGTCCGTCTCGCGACTGGCTGAACCCCGAATTGGGCTTTTTAGCCAGCCACCGCGCCAAGTCAAAAGTGCGTGCCTGGTTTAACGCGCTTGAGACGGCGCAAACCATTGCCAAAGGCCGTGAGGCGGTTGAAAAACTGCTGCAGCGCGAAGGCAAAACCGCAATGAAGCTCGACGATCTGGCAACTCAGCTGGGTTTTAAAGCGGCGGGCGATTTGTTTGAAGTGGTGGGCAAAGATGAGCTCAGTTTGCGCACCATTGAAAACATGCTCAAACCAACTGAGCCTGTACCCACACCTGACGAGTATGTGCTGGCAAAAAAGCCGCGCACCGCACCTAACTCTAAAAACGGCGGTATTCTGGTGGTCGGTATGGGCTCGTTACTCACGCAATTGGCCAAGTGCTGCAAGCCCGCGCCACCAGACGATATTTTGGGGTTTGTCACGAAAGGCAAAGGTGTCAGCGTACACCGTAGCGATTGCAGCAACTTTCGCAACATGGCACAGGGCAGCCCTGACCGGGTGATTGAGGTGGAATGGAGCGCGCCTAAAAACGCTGAGGGTGCTGCCTACCCTGTCGATGTGGCCATTGAAGCATCAGACAGGCAGGGCTTGCTGCGTGATATTTCAGAGGTATTTACCAAAGAGAAAATGAACGTGATTGGCGTGCAAACACAGTCCGTCAAAGACAAATCTGGCAATAGGGGAGGCGGCACGGCGTGGATGACGTTTACGGTGGAGGTTGCGCAGACAGGGCGGCTCAAGCAGGTGCTGGCTATCGTGGCCGGCGTAGCGGGTGTCAGATCAGCCCGGCGAAGATAAGTTATAATTTGGCCTTCGACTTTAGGCGCATAGCTCAGCTGGTTAGAGCACCACCTTGACATGGTGGGGGTCGTTGGTTCGAGTCCAATTGCGCCTACCAATCTTCTCGATTGGTTCTTGTTTGAGTTTCCTCAATGCAGGGTAAACATTCCTACTTGGTCAGTTTTGATCAACCCCAAACGTCCTTAGAATGTCTTTGAACATTGGCCTGAACATTCCTAGTTTTGCCAGCGGTTCACCTACAGGAGCGTCCCGTGCAAAAAACCAAAGCTACCAGCGCCAAATCAAACCATCCAGCGGAGCCCGATGCCACTGGGCGGATGATTAAAAAGTACCCGAACAGGCGGCTGTATGACACCGAAACATCTACCTACATCACGTTGGCCGACGTGCGGCAACTGGTGATGGACAACGCGCATTTTGTGGTGGTCGATGCGAAGACCAATGACGATTTAACGCGCAGTATTTTGCTGCAGCTCATTCTGGAAGAAGAGTCTGGTGGTGCGCCGATGTTTACCGAGGCGGTGCTGGCCAACATCATTCGGTTTTACGGCAACGCCATGCAGAGCTTTATGGGTGCTTACCTGGAGAAAAACGTGCAGAGCTTTATGGACTTGCAGGTCAAAATGGCCGAGCAAGCCAAGGGCGTGAGCCCTGAAGGTTGGGCCAAATTGATGAACGTGCAGTCACCTATGATGCAAGGCATGATGGGCAACTATGTGGAGCAGTCCAAGAGCGCTTTCTCGCAAATGCAGGAGCAGATGCAAAAGCAAAGCGAGCAGATGCTGAGTGCGTTTGGCCTGAAAAGTTAATTCAGGCAACGAAAGAGTGGCTCTGAGACAATAGTGCCCATGAGCCTAGTTATTTTCCCACCTACTTCCATCACCCGTAAACCCATGCCACGCGTTGGCTTTGTCAGCCTGGGCTGCCCCAAGGCGCTGACAGATTCTGAGCTGATCCTCACGCAACTCAGTGCTGAGGGCTACCAGACCTCCAAAACTTTTGAAGGCGCTGATCTGGTCATCGTCAACACCTGCGGTTTCATTGACGATGCTGTCAAGGAAAGCCTGGACACGATTGCTGAAGCGTTGGCAGCCAACGGCAAAGTGATCGTTACCGGTTGTCTGGGCGCAAAAACAGGCGAAGACGGCGGCAACATGGTGCGGCAAATGCACCCTAGCGTACTGGCCGTGACGGGCCCGCATGCGACGCAGGAAGTGATGGACGCAGTGCATTTGAACCTGCCTAAACCGCATGACCCGTTTGTGGACCTGGTACCCAATAGTTTTGGTATTGCGGGCATCAAGCTCACGCCGCGCCACTACGCGTATTTGAAAATCAGTGAAGGCTGTAACCACCGCTGTACGTTTTGCATTATTCCATCGATGCGTGGGGATTTGGTGTCCCGCCCGATTGGTGATGTGCTGGTTGAGGCGCGTGCGCTGTTTGCGGGCGGCGTCAAGGAGTTGTTGGTCATCAGCCAGGATACCTCTGCCTACGGTGTTGACGTGAAATACCGCACCGGCTTTTTTGACGGAAAACCCATCAAAACCCGCATGCTTGAGCTGGTGCAGGCGCTTGGCGAGATTGCCGAGCCTTACGGTGCATGGGTGCGGTTGCACTATGTGTATCCGTACCCCAGCGTTGACGAGGTGCTGCCGCTGATGGCGACCGGCCAAGTGCTGCCGTACTTGGATGTACCTTTGCAGCACAGCCATCCTGATGTTTTAAAACGCATGAAGCGACCTGCCAGTGGTGAAAAAAACCTGGAGCGGATTGCACGCTGGCGCGAGATTTGCCCTGAAATCGTGATTCGCAGCACCTTTATTGCAGGCTTTCCGGGCGAAACGGAGGCCGAATTTGAACACCTGCTGGATTTCATGCAAGAAGCGAAAATCGACCGTGCTGGCTGCTTTGCCTATAGCGCCGTAGCGGGCGCAACCGCCAACGATATTCCTGGCATGTTGCCCATTGAGTTGCGCGAAGAGCGCCGCGCTCGCTTCATGGCTGTGGCCGAAGCAGTGTCCAGCCAAAAACTGCAAAGCCGCATTGGTGCCACCATGCAGGTGCTGGTGGATTCAGCCCCTGCCTTGGGTCGTAAGGGCGGTTTGGGCCGCTCGTACGCCGATGCGCCTGAGATTGATGGCGTGGTGAAGCTGCTGGCGCCAGAGAAAATCAGCAAAACGCTGAAGGTGGGTGAGTTCACCAAAGCGCGGATTGTTGGCGTTCAGGGTCACGACCTTATCGCTGTTCCGTTCTGACCTCAACATTATTCGGACAACAAAAAAGCCACTGGATCTCAGTGGCTTTTTGTAATGATTTTGGGGAAATAAATCATCAAAAATTTTAATGGTGCCCGGGAGAGAACTCGAATCTCCACATCTTGCGATACACGGACCTGAACCGTGCGCGTCTACCAATTCCG
>JAYVPR010000390.1:0-4121 GCA_043757245.1 Polaromonas sp.
ATAGCCTATCAGTACAGGCACAATTTTAACATGCAGCTATATTTTTTGTAGCGCATTCTGGAAAGAATTTAATGGGTCGAAAGTCCGACAGGCTGCTAGAAATTCAAATTTTCGGGATGAAGTGCTAGGCGCACGGCGCACAGCAACCGGAACGTACTGAGGTGCGGGAGGATTACGAGCACCGCGCAACGACGCAATTTGTCCGAAAAATGAATTTATAGAAGTGACCTTGACAGAGCTGCAACCGCCGCCTCGATGCGGGTAAAGTCTCAGGTTCTTGTAACTCTTCCTTCATTTTCAATATGACACTCACCACCACCCCCTCCGGCCTGCAATTCGAAGACACCGTTTTAGGTACTGGTGCCATCGCCAAGGCTGGGCAAAACGTCAGCGTGCATTACACCGGCTGGCTTTACAACGACAGCGTGCGGGGCGCCAAATTTGACTCCAGCAAAGACCGTGGTCAGCCGTTTCAGTTCTCGCTCGGCGCTGGGCAAGTCATCAAAGGCTGGGACGAAGGCGTGCAGGGCATGTCGGTGGGCGGTACGCGCCGCTTGGTCATTCCTGCAGAGCTGGGCTACGGCGCGCGCGGCGCAGGCGGCGTGATTCCGCCAAATGCGACGCTGTTGTTTGAGGTTGATTTTCTGGGTTAACTATCTGGGTTAATTTGAATCGACCACCAAAGTGCTCATGATCATCACCAGCCTGCTTGATACCGATCTGTATAAGTTCACCATGATGCAGGTGGTGTTGCACCAGTTTCCGGGCGCCGAGGTGGAGTACCGATTCAAGTGCCGCAACACGGCTAACCTGGCCCCTTACGTCAGCGAGATACGCGAAGAAATTCGCAGTTTGTGCAGCTTGCAGTTTCAGGATGCCGAACTGGCTTACCTCAAGAGCATGCGCTTTATCAAAAGCGATTTCATTGATTTTTTAGGGCTGTTTCGGCTCAATGAAAAGTATGTCAGCGTGACGGCCTTGCCAACTGGCGAGATTGAGGTGTCGATCAAAGGACCCTGGCTGCACACGATTTTGTTTGAGATTCCGGTGCTGTCCATCATCAACGAGGTGTACTTTCGCAATACGCAAAAGCAGCCCGATTACCAAGAAGGCCGGACTCGCCTGGCTACCAAAGTCGCGCTGCTGCAAGCCGATGACATGCGGGCCCTAAAAATCGCTGACTACGGCACGCGCCGCCGTTTTGGCAAAGTCTGGCATGAAGAGGTGTTGCGAACCCTGAGCGCCAAGCTCGGTGCAGGCGCGTCAGGACAGTTCGCAGGAACCAGCAACGTGCTGTTTGCCATGAAATTAGGGTTGACGCCACTCGGCACGATGGCTCATGAGTATTTGCAGGCGTGCCAGGCCCTTGGCCCACGCCTGCGTGACAGCCAGGTGTTTGGCTTTGAATCCTGGGCCAAAGAATACCGGGGTGATTTGGGCATAGCCCTGTCAGACGTGTATGGCATGAGTGCGTTTTTGCGTGACTTTGATATGTATTTTTGCAAGCTCTTCGACGGCGCGCGCCACGACAGTGGCGACCCGTTTCAGTGGGGGGAGCGCATGATCGCGCACTACCTGAAAAACCGCGTCGACCCGAAAACCAAAACGCTCATCTTCAGCGATGGCCTGACAGTACCACGTACTATTGAGCTGTATAAGCAGTTTAAAGGGCGCTGTCAGCTGGCCTTTGGCATTGGCACCAATCTGACCAATGACCTGGGTTACGTGCCCTTGCAAATCGTGATCAAAATGATTCGCTGCAACGGGCAACCCGTGGCCAAACTGTCAGATACGCCGACCAAAAACATGTGTGATGATGAAAAATATCTGGCCTATTTGCGCCAGGTGTTTGAGATTGAGACCCCATGATCCGAGATTGTCCATTAGGCGGCTCTTCGAGCCTACGCAGTGTCTGGCGGCCCTATTGCGGCCATTTCGGCCCCTGCTTCGTCACCGATAGCGGGGCTAATAGGATCCTCACCAGTGACCAAACTGACTCGCAACTCGCCTCGCCATACACCTGCGCCCTAATGGACAATCTCGGATTATTCCTACAGATTTTTGCGCCCGTAGTCATTGGCTTGAAGCCTGTTTTTATCTTCGAAGCCTCGTCAAGAGCGCCTAAAGTGCCGATCAAAACTAATTTAATCCTAGTAAATACTGCGGAAATCAGCTCCTAAATGTATGGCTTTATGACGCAAAGCTTGTAAGCGACTTCCGCGATTCGCAGCGTACTTTGGCGACAGTTCGTTGTTCCTTGCGGAACTGCTATCGGCTACTATTTCGACTGTTCAATTCTGCAAAAACGCCCTTAACGGAGACAACTATGTTCAGTCATGTGATGCTTGGTGTGAATAATCTTGAGGCCTCGCGCCAGTTTTATGACGCGCTACTTGGTACGCTTGGCCTCCCGCCTGGCGTCGCCAACAAGCAGCGTTACTTTTACCGCAGTCCTACCGGTACGTTTGCCATCACCGCGCCTATCAATGGTGAGCCAGCCACACATGGCAATGGCAGCACCATTGGTTTTTTAGTGCAGTCAGCCGAGCAGGGCGATGCCTTTCATACAGCTGGCCTGGCCAATGGCGGCACAACCTGTGAAGAGCCGCCAGGCTTTCGTGATGGCCCGGTAGGCAACCTTTACCTGGCCTACCTGCGGGACCCGGACGGTAACAAGATTTGTGCGTTACACCGGCCTGCCAAAGCTGCTTAATTGTGGCTTTACGCCAATAATTACAAGGCTAAACAGCGCCTGAATAAATAGCAAACTTGACACTGACACCACCGCCCCACGCCGTCAGCTGCCTGCGCACAGCCCGCCTGGCGCGCAGCTCCAAGCCGTTTTTAGCGCGCGGCGGCTCTAGGGCTGAGCGTTGTGCAGGTTGCCGCTTGGTCATCAGCCACTGCCTGTGTGCCTTACGGCCAATCGCGCCTGTGCGGGCGGGGATGTGCCTGATCATGGCCGACATTGAGGCGCTCAAGCCCAGCAACACGGGCTGGCTGGTGGCGGATGTGGTGCCCGACACCTTTGCGTTTGGCTGGGCGCGCACAGCGGTTGACCCTGCGCTGCTGGCCTTGCTGACTGACCCGCAGTGGCAGCCGTATCTGGTGTTTCCGGGCGAGTTTGTGGCTACTGAACGGGTGGTGACTGGTGTGCAGGTCAGCGGTGAAAACCACGCTAGGCGTCCGCTATTCGTATTGCTGGATGCCACTTGGTCCGAGGCGCGCAAGATGTTTCGCAAAAGCCCCTACTTGGACAAGCTGCCCGTGCTCAGTTTGCAGAGCGAGCAGTTGTCAAACTACAAGCTGCGGCGCGCACAACGTGAAGAGCACTTTTGCACCTCAGAAGTCGCGGCAATGTGCCTGGCGCTGGCGGGCGAGCAGCTGGCAGCGCATACGCTTGCGGCCTATCTGGACGTGTTTACCCACCACTACCTGCAGGCCAAGCAGCAGTTGCCCGTCGATGGGTGCGACGCTGCGCACCAGCGGCTAAGCGCTTTGCGGCTACAAGCGTGATTTTGGATCTCATTTTTGGCCTTTTAGTCTATGAAAATAGGCTTGTAGCCCAATAAATACGCTGGTATTAAGCTATCATTTTTGATTCGCTAAAACGTATACCCAACCCGCGTTTCGTTGCCCTCAATCGCGTCTAGCAGCACCATCAGCGGCCCCAACTGGCGGTATCTGGCAGCGGCTGCGCGCACGTATTTGATGAAGCGGGGGGTGTCGGCCAAATACTTGGGTTTGCCGTCGCGCAGTGTCAGGCGGGCAAAAATGCCGAGGATTTTCAGATGCCGCTGCAAGCCCATCCATTCCACCGCACGGTAAAACTCGCCAAAGTCGTCGCCCACGGGCAGCCCGGCCTTGCGGGCTTTTTGCCAGTAGCGCACAGTGATGTCGAGCACAAAATCTTCTTCCCAAGTCAAAAACGCATCACGCATCAGGCTGGCAATGTCGTAGGTGATGGGGCCATACACCGCATCCTGAAAATCCAGGATACCCAGTTGACCATTGGCCAGCATAAGATTTCTGGCCATGTAGTCCCGGTGTACAAACACTTGCGAGCCACCAAGAGATTGCAGGTTGCTGGCCTTGATGTGTTTGAAGGCGTCGTCCAGCAC
>JAYVPR010000391.1:0-4110 GCA_043757245.1 Polaromonas sp.
GAACCTGACACGATGGTCCTTCGTGACAGACTGGAGGAACGCAATGTGTTCTCGTCCATGTTCTGTGCACCTGCAACCAGCAGCAAGCGCGCCATGATGCGAATGACTCTGAATGCTGGACTGATGGATTCTGAACTCGATCACGTCGAAGCAGTTGCCCGTGAAATTGCGCCTATCGTCAAACCATGGGATTGGCCGATTGCCAAGCGCGTCCGCACAGCACTAAGCTAATCCTGCAATTTTCGGTTGCTGCTGCGGTCTAAAAACTGTTGGTAACTGTCGGTGGCCAGTGGGCAAAAAGCCTCGTTGATGTCAAACAGGGCTGCATATAAAACTGAAGCGCCTTCGCCCAGGGCAAATGCTTCGCGCGGTCTGGCCTTTTGGTCTGCACCCAGCGCCAGTTGTAGTTCAAGGTCAATGAGTTTTTGACCGGAACGGACTTGCGCCACGGTAGATATATCCCAGCCTTGTGATGCAGCCAACTCTGCCAGCTCTGCCAACCTGTCTGCAGGCTCCAGCTGCAGCCACATGGCGTGAGCTTTGCTGTCCAGGGCCAGTATGCCAAATGGCATGCCAATGGCGACGTGCTCTATCCAGCCTTGTTTGGTGGCCAGCTTTTCAAGCTCGCTAGAAACAACGGAGTCGCTGAGCAGTGCACTTTGCTCTCTGGTCAAGGTGGCGCGCCAGGTCTGTTCGTGCCTTTGGTTGGGTTTATGCAGCAGGTCATGTATGGCGTCTGTCAAACGCTGGCGTATGTCTGGCGATTGCTTGGGAATGAACTGGTCAATCAAACCCCGGTTGAAGGCAGACACAGCCAGTTGTTCGTCGGCACGGACGGTTAACAAAATGCGTGAGCCAAGCCAGCGGGTCAAATCACTGAGCACCCTGAGCCCACTCATGGCGGGCATTGAATAATCTACCACGCAGACCTGCGCCAGCGTAAAACGGGCGATGCCGTCTTCTCGCCAATACTTCAGAATTTGCGGAATCAATGCCGTACCTTCGCGCCAGCGGTTGACGATGTCTTGCTGGCGCCACATATCCAGTTCCCTGAAAGTGGTTTCCTCCAGCAGCATGTCAATACATGCCATGGGGCGCAGCATCAAATGCAAAAACCAGTCTTCAGGCATCACTTCTGCAAGCATCTCAAGGTAGTCGAGATCATCATCCAGAAAAACGACAGCGCCGGGGCTGCGATAAAGTGGAAATAGCATGGTTGTTGTGGTTTTTAGCAGGCAGAAAATAGCTGAGGTTTGAGTGATTCAAGTCGTGATGGGCAGCTCAATCGCAAAAATGGCACCGACAACAAATTCGGATTTCACTGAAATGGTACCCCCTGCACTCTCTACCACCTGCTGGCAAAAAGCCAGACCCAGGCCATGCCCTGTGCCCCGGTTGCTTGAAAAGAAAGGCTTGAAAATTTGCTGAAGCATGGCAGGTTCAATGCCCATGCCTTTATCTTCAACAAAAATTTTCCCGATGCCTTGCGATGCCGTGACTGTGATGCGTAGCGCGCCCATCGGGTAGCTAGAGTCAGCCGCCATCAACGAGTGAAATGCATTTTTCATCAGGTTGTCCAGTACCTGCGCAAACTGTCTCGATGATGATTTGAAAGTGAACTCACCCTGAATCAGAACCCGTACACACAAACGCTGACGACTGGCCACATAAGGGTAATGGGTCACTACATCCGTGACCAGGCGGGTAGCTGATACCAGTTCGGTATGACGCGGCAACTCCCTTAATTTGGCATTGGCAATCTGGGTGTCAATTTGATGGTTCATGTTGCGAACCAAGGTGTGCAAACGAAGTGCGAGTTTCTCTATCTGTGGTGCTCTTGCATTGTCTGGCTGGCGCCGTACCTCCATCTGGATGGCATCGCCCAGTAGTGCTGCCGTCGATAGTGGCGTGCGAAGCTCATGCGCCATGATGCCAATGGTTGAGAGCGTGTGAGCAAGATGTGTACGTCGTTGATTGGCTGAAGACAAATTAAGAATAAGTGCACTTAGCCATGAAAAAGTAAAAACGACAATATGAACGGTTATTTGATGGTGTATTTCCAGCGGCTGGTCATGCCCCACTTTTATGAAGGTGAACCAACTGATGAAACAACCAGAAACTGTTCCTATGGTTGCCAAACGCCAGTCGGTCACCAGGTAATAGACCAGCACCATGGATGCCATGGTGGCAAGCCATACAGGGCTACCGTGGTTACTTAAATACATCCAGCTGAAAAAAACAGGCAATTCCAGCCAAAAAATGATGCTGAAAACGCGTTGAGACAGAAGGCTGTCGGGGTCGCTGTTGACGTACCGGGTCATCAGGACAAATCCTAAAAGGCTTGCCAATGCACGCAAGGCCAAATTCTCATAAGCCTGTGGCAGCCAGACAGACCAGATCCAGGCAAACAGCGCGTTGCCTAAAAAAATCGACAAACCCAGCCACCAGATCCGCTTGGACGATGGATGCAAAATAGGCTCCAGTGGCGCATGAATTAATTCGTCGCGAATCCATTGCAGCACAGGACGCTTGGCAAACCGTATTTTTGAGCGAATGCTGGTCAAGCTAGGCTCACTGAGTTGTTGGCTCAAAACAAGGTAATGATGTTTTCGACATACATGTATTGTCCTTTTTCTTTATACCGTTAGTTCATGCAATTACCTGCTAACTTTGACAGTGTCAGTGTTGACGGCATCGTGACCGACTGGCTTTGCTCGTTGCGCGAGTTTGCTGTTGAGGCCTTGCTGGTGCTGGGGCCTGATCCATTTGGCGGGCAAGACGACCGTTTGGTGCTGGCCCTTCACCCGCCGATGTTGCTGCAGGCGGCTGATGCGCTGGCCGAAAGCCGGGACTTTGGTGCGCCCTGGCGTGACTCTGACGCACCGCTGGCGGCCTGGCAAGACATCTCCACCTCGGCATTTGACGACCGAAGCCGCTGGCGCAGACTGTGGCTGGGCCACGGTTACCAGAGCGTGGTGCGCATTGCTTTCCCCCTGACAGTTGGCCGGGCCTTTGAGTGTTACATGTTCAGCCCTCGCCAGTGGCATGACCGGACCGAGGCGGCACAACTGGTTTGGTCAGCGCTGAATATCTGGCCATTGCTCAAGCGTTCGCTGGCTGAAGCGCGCAGCCCCCTCAGCCCGCGTGAACTTGAATGCCTGAGCATGGCCTTTCAAGGCGCAACCGCTCGCGAGACGGGGGATAGGCTGTTTTGCAGCGAGCGCACCATCAACTTTCACTTGGCCAACGCCATGGCGCGGCTCAAGGTCGACAACAAACTGGCGGCGATTCAACGCGCTTGCTGGTTTGGCCTCATATGAGTGATTTGACTCTACTGGAAAACCTCTAGTCAGCGCGGGTTTGCAAGCGCACAAATTTGTTCATAATCCGGGCACATGACCTTACTCGCACTTGACGTTGGCAACACCCGCCTGAAATGGGCGCAATACGACTCACCCGCATCGGGCGCGCGCTTGCTGGGCCAAGGCGCGGTGTTTTTAGAAAACATTGACAAGCTGGCGGAAGGCGACTGGCACAGCTTGGCCGTGCCCAGCAAAATTTTGGGCTGCATCGTGGCCGGTGATGCTATCAAGCGCCGCGTGGCCGAGCAGCTGGAGTTGTGGGACGTGCTGCCCCACTGGGTGATTTCCAGCCCGCGAGAGGCTGGCGTGACCAACGGTTATGACCACCCCGCCAGGCTGGGCGCAGACCGCTGGGTTGCCTTGATAGGCGCTCACCATCGGCTGTTAAGTCGGGGCATTAAAAAGCCCTGCATCGTGGTGATGGTTGGTACCGCCGTAACGGTAGAGGCCATAGACGCGACCGGAAAATTTTTAGGCGGCATCATCTTGCCCGGCCACGGCATCATGCTGCGCGCGCTTGAATCTGGCACAGCGGGGTTGCATGTGCCCACTGGCGACGTGTGCGACTTCCCGACCAACACCAGCGACGCCCTGACCAGCGGCGGCACCTTCGCGATTGCCGGGGCGGTGCAGCGCATGGTCGAAAACATCACCCGCCATTGCGGCCAAGCGCCCGAATGCATCATGACCGGTGGCGCAGGCTGGAAGATGGCGCCCAGCATGTCAGTGCAGGTCGAGCTGGTTGAAA
>JAYVPR010000392.1:0-4093 GCA_043757245.1 Polaromonas sp.
ATAGCCTATCAGTACAGGCACAATTTTAACATGCAGCTATATTTTTTGTAGCGCATTCTGGAAAGAATTTAATGGGTCGAAAGTCCGACAGGCTGCTAGGTAGGAGGCTACAAGGTACTGAACATTTCGACGTGTGGGATGCTTACTTCTTCAAAAGGTTCTCCCCTCACCAAAAACCCGGCACGCGCATAAAAACCCTGGGCACTGCGCTGGGCATGGAGCATGACTTCCTGCTTGCCACGCTGCCTAGCGCAAGCGATTAGAACTTGCAGCAAGTCACGACCTATGCTTGAACCGCGCAGAACCCGTTTGACGGCCATACGCCCGATCTTGGCTGCTATTGGGGTGTGTTCAAGGAGTCGTGCAGTGCCAATGGCTTGCCCCAAAGTGTTATAGGCCACGGCATGGAGCGCCGTTTGATCAGCTTCATCCCACTCCATCTCCAGCGGGATTTTCTGTTCATGCACGAAAACCTCGGTACGAATCTGAGCCGCATCCGCTCCCAGTTCAGCCCAGCTTCCCGTCTTAATGTGGTAAGTTGGTTGCCCATCTTCAAAACCTAGTAACGCCTGGCGAAAAACGTCAGGCACAGGCTTGGAGGTTTGGGTGCTGGGGTCGGCAAACACATAAACCAGCTCGCTGGTAATTAACAGTTCATCACCCCGAAAAATCGCCCCTGAAAAAACCATTGAAGAATTGCCAACCCTGTCGCAGCGCAAAGCCACATCCAGCCGGTCATCAAAATGCGCTGAAGCGCGGTATTCAATACTGGCTTTTTTAACGTACAAATCACCCCCGAGCAACTGCATGGCCTCTTCATAGGGCAATGACAGCGCGCGCCAGTAATCGGTTATTGCCGTGTCGAAGTACATTAAATAATGCGCGTTAAAGACGATTTTTTGCATGTCCACTTCAACCCAACGCACACGTAATGGGTGAGAAAATCTGAAGTCTTGTCGTTTCATGGTCTGATATTTAAAAAATGAGTGGGTTCTGACGTGGCAAGATAGTACAACGCGCAAATCTCAACCCGTACGCCACCAGTACGCCATCAGGACTTCAATTCATGGCATTTATTTACTACGTCACGCAAATTCAATTTGACTTCGGCGCCATCAAATTGCTAAAGCAAGAATGCGCTCGCGTCGGCATCACGCGGCCACTGATCGTGACTGATGCAGGTGTAAAAGCGGCAGGGGTTTTACAAAAAGCGCTGGATCAGCTACCCGGCATGACCGTCACAGTGTTTGATCAAACACCCTCCAACCCAACCGAAGCAGCAGTGCGAGCCGCCGTGGCGCTGTACAAGGCCAGTAACTGCGACGGGCTGATTGCCGTTGGCGGAGGCTCGGCAATAGACTGCGCCAAGGGTGTCGCCATTGCAGCCACCCATGAAGGCCCACTGACGACCTATGCAACGATTGAAGGCGGTTCGTTAAAAATCACCGACCGCGCAGCCCCACTGATCGCCGTGCCGACGACCAGCGGAACAGGCAGTGAGGTGGCGCGGGGCGCCATCATCATCGTCGATGATCACCGCAAGCTCGGATTTCACTCATGGCACATCGTGCCCAAAGCGGCTATTTGTGACCCTGAGCTCACACTCGGCTTGCCAGCACAACTGACGGCTGCCACCGGCATGGACGCAATTGCGCATTGCATGGAAACCTTTATGTCTGCTGCTTTTAACCCGCCCGCAGACGGTATTGCGCTTGACGGGCTGGAGCGTGGTTGGGCTTACATTGAACGTGCAACCCGGGATGGCAGCGACCGCGAGGCCAGATTCAATTTGATGAGCGCGTCCATGCAGGGCGCGATGGCTTTTCAAAAAGGCCTGGGCTGCGTGCATTCGCTCAGCCACAGCCTGGGTGGTGTCGATCCCCGGCTACATCACGGCACACTGAATGCCATGTTTTTGCCTGCAGTGGTGCAGTTCAACGCCAGCGCAGAATCGATCCAAAAAGATAGGCGGCTGGAGCGCATGGCCAGAGCCATGGACTTGGCCTCTGGTGGTGATGTTGCAGACGCACTGCGCGACATGAATGCACGGTTGCAATTGCCAACGGGTCTAGGTGCGATGGGCGTGACTGGCGGGTCGTTTGAGAAAATTATTCAGGGCGCACTTAGAGACCATTGCCATATGACCAATCCACGCCTGGCCACTGTAGAAGACTACACAGCTCTGTTGGAAAAGTCGATGTGAGGGTTGCCGTCTAATCCTCTAAATGTCACTAAAATCAACAGCTAATTTCAGGAACAGCATGGCATCCATTAATTTCATAGGCGGCGAAAAAGGCGGGGTTGGTAAATCCGTCACTGCTAGAGCTTTGGCGCAATACTTCATCGACAACGGTACAGCTTTTACCGGTTTTGACACCGACAGATCACACAATTCTTTCAATCGTTTTTACGCCGACTATGCGTCGCCCGTGGTGGTTGACAGCTACGAAGGCATGGACCTGATCGCGGCGGCTTTTGAAGACAATCCGCAGCAAAGCGTGGTTGTTGACCTGGCAGCTCAAACCTCTGCCCCGCTGGCCAAGTGGATCAAGGACGCCAGCCTCATGGAACTGTTTGCGGACATGGGCGTCACCGTTAATCTGTGGCATGTGATGGACGATGGCCGGGATGCGGTGGACTTGCTGGGGCGCCTGGTCGACGCCTACGGCAGCGGCCCCAACTACGTGGTGGTGCAAAACCACGGGCGCGGGTCTGATTTTGTGCTGCTGCGCGACTCGTACGCTCTGCAAAAAGCCCAGGCGCATGGCGCACATGTCATTGAGCTGCCGCGCCTGCATGATGCCTGCATGCGCAAGATTGACCAGAACAACACCAGCTTCTGGAAAGCCATCCATGACAAAGACAGCAGCGATGCGCTGGGTTTGCTGGAGCGCCAGCGGGTCAAAACCTGGTTAAAAAATTGCTACTCGGTTTTTGAGAAACTGCCGGTCTGATTCTTCAAGCCACGCGCAATGCGTCCTTTAATTGCTGACCCAGTTCGGGCTTGCCCTCAAACGGATCCGTCGGGTTACGGGCTTGCACAATGTCTTCAAGCCGCGTTTGTACCGACTTGATGGCTTTGGGGTGGCTGTAGATGTAGAACTGGTTGCTGGCCACCGCGTCAAACACCAGTTGCGCCACGTCAGCAGCGCTGACTTTGCCTGAACTGACGGCCTTTTCACTCATCGCCTGGCCTATGAGCTGACTTTGGGTGGGCCGGCTGCCGCGCAGCTCGGCGGGCCGGTTGCGGTGGCTTTGGCTGATGCCTGTGGTGACGAAAAATGGGCACAGTACCGATGCGCCAATTTGGTCGGTGACCAGTGACAGGTCCTGATACAGGGTTTCACTCAGCGACACCACCGCATGCTTGCTGACGTTGTACACCCCCATGTTCGGCGCGTTGAGCAAACCAGCCATGCTGGCCGTGTTGACGATGTGACCTTGCCAGGCCTTGTCTTTTTTAGCGGCGTCCAACATCATCGGCGTAAAAACGCGCACGCCGTGTGCCACGCCCATCACGTTCACGCCCAGCACCCATTCCCAGTCTTTCACACTGGTTTCCCAAATCAAGCCGCCTGAGCCGACGCCCGCGTTGTTGAACACCAAGTTCGGCGCACCAAAGCGTGCCAGTACCGCTGCGCCCATGGCTTCCACCTGGTTGGCGCTGGACACGTCGAGCTTGAAGGGCAGTACCTGAACGCCTGTGGCCTGGACTTCCTGCGTGGCAGCGTCCAGCGCATCTTGCTGCACGTCAACGAGCACCAGGTTCATGCCCAGCCTGGCACCAATGCGGGCGCATTCCAGGCCAAAACCTGAGCCTGCGCCTGTCAGTACCGCCGTTTTGCCTTTGAAGGCTGTGATCATGCTTCGACTTTCTTCAAAATGTAGCCAATACGAGGGAAATGCACATGCACGGTGCCAGCACGTTCGTCAGTGCGGCGCAATGTGTAGTGCATGCGGGTGGCGGCAAGAAGTTCGCCTTGCGTGGGCTCCAGCCCAAAGTTTTCGCTTCTGATCGTCACCTGGCTACCCAGCGCAATGCCATGCTCGTCTTGAAAAACATCATCATGCAAATCTGCAGGCGTGCTGCTTG
>JAYVPR010000393.1:0-4067 GCA_043757245.1 Polaromonas sp.
CGAGTTTTCTTCAGGGAAGCCTGCTAGTGTACCACGGGTTCCCCCCCGCGCTCGTACTTTTATAAAACTTTCAGGATTGTTAGATCCCTTCAGCAGACCCCACATGGTCGTCGACTTGCGTTGAGCAGTTCATCCAATTGAACAGATCAAACGACTCAGCTAAGCGCCATAGGCTCCATTTAAACCATCATCACCCGTCACCGGGATAATCCAGTCTACTTATGGCACTTATTACCCTCCTCAACGCTCAGCTCGCTTTTGGGCACGTCGCTCTGCTTGACCACGCAGATTTCTCACTAGAGACCAACCAGCGCATTGGCCTAATTGGCCGCAATGGCACTGGTAAATCGTCACTGCTCAAAATTTTGGCAGGACTTGAAAAACCTGATGACGGTACGTTGCAACTGCAGCAAAACCTGCGCATTGCCTACGTACCTCAAGAGCCCAGCCTTGACCCACACGCCACCGTCTTTGTTGCTGCCAGCGCTGGTTTGGCTCGAACAAGGCATGTCGTAGAGATGTACTTGGCAGCCGATGAACATACTGACCTGGACGCACTGCAGTCTGAAATTGAAGCCCTGGACGGCTGGACCTGGGAGCAACGGGTTGAAGAAACCCTGCACCGCTTGCACCTGGACAAAGACGCCATCGTTGGATCGCTCTCGGGCGGGACCAAAAAACGTGTCGCGCTGGCGCAGGCACTGGTCGCCAAGCCCGACGTGCTGCTGCTCGACGAGCCGACAAACCACCTGGACCTCGACTCGATTGCCTGGCTGGAAGAGTTGCTCGTCAACTTCAACGGCAGCATCATCACCATCACCCACGACCGGGCGTTTTTGGACCAAGTTGCCACGATGATTGTGGAATTAGACCGCGGTAAGCTGCTCAGTTACCCCGGCAACTTTGCGCAATACCTGTTGCAAAAAGAAGAGCAGATGGCGCAAGAAGCCGTTATCTTTGCCAAGGCCGACAAGCTGCTGGCGCAAGAAGAAGTGTGGATTCGAAAGGGCGTTGAAGCGCGCCGCACCCGCAGCGTGGCGCGCATTGGCAGGCTGGAGGTGCTGCGCGAGGGCCGCGCCAGCCGCCGCGACGCGGTAGGCCGCGTGAACCTCGATGTCTCGAGCGGCGAAAAAAGTGGCAAGATCGTCGCCGATCTGACTGATGTATCCAAAAGCTTTGGCCATCCGGGAAGTGAAAAAATTATCGTCAACAAGTTCACTGGCACATTGCTGCGCGGCGACAAAATTGGCCTACTGGGCCCGAACGGTGCAGGCAAAACCACACTGCTCAAACTTATTTTGGGTGAAATTCAACCCGATGTGACCACGCCACCTGGCAAAATTCGCCAAGGTGCGAACTTGCAGGTCGCCTATTTCGACCAAATGCGCGACAGTCTGGATTTAGACGCGACGCTGGAAGACTTCATCAGCCCCGGCAGCGAATGGGTAGAGATCAATGGTCAAAAAAAGCACGTCAAAAGCTATCTGACCGACTTTTTGTTCTCCCCCCAGCGCGCCAATTCCCCGGTGCGCACGCTGTCGGGCGGCGAGCGTAACCGCCTGCTATTGGCACGCTTGTTCGCCCGCCCTGCCAACGTGCTGGTGTTGGACGAGCCCACCAACGACCTGGACATCGACACGCTGGAGTTATTGGAAGACCTGCTGCAAAACTACGCAGGCACAGTGTTTTTGGTCAGCCACGACAGGCGGTTTTTGGACAATGTAGTCACCAGCACCATTGCCTACGAAGGCACCCCAGACAACCCCGGCTTCTGGCGTGAATACGAAGGCGGCGTGACCGACTGGATCACCCAGTCCAAGCGCGCCGCGCAGATAACGGGCAGTGCCAAAACGGCTACATCGAGCGCAAAAAGCCCTGAAAAGGTCAAAAAAAATGGCAGCATCAGCATAAAGCCCAATGAAATAGGACGCGAACAGCTATCAAAAAAGAAGCTGAGTTACAAAGAGCAAAAAGAGCTGGACGGGCTGCCCGCGTTGATTCAAACACTGGAATCACAGCAAAAAGCCATTGCGCAGGAGCTATTTGATGGCAGCCTGTACGCAAGCAATCCCAAACGCGCCGCCGAACTGACCGCGAAAAACGCCAAGATGGATGACGCGCTGCTGGATGCCATGCAGCGCTGGGAAACTCTGTCCGCCTGATGGCCTCATGACCTGCTACCTACACGAGCAAGCGTCTGACAGCATTTTTTCCTGCAATCCCGCCGTGCGGCAACCCTGCAAAAAGCCGTTGTCCGCCAGTCTCGGGTAAGCTGAGGCATGCCCATCATCTACGCTCAAACTTATTCAGCTCGTCATGTTCTGGTCGTATTTTTTACCTTGTTGATGAGCTCATGGTTAACCGGATGCACCGTTTTACCCTCTGACGTTCAGCGCCCAGCCTCTACCGCGCTTGAAAACAACCTGGACACCCGGCTGGGTAAAGCGGTAGCAGAGGGCGCACTCGCAGCCAGCACCCGAAACGACTCGGGTTTTGCACTGGTCGGCAGTGCCGCGCTGGCCTTTACCAGCCGCATGACGCTAATTAAGGCGGCTGAAAAAACGCTCGACTTGCAGTACTACGCGATTCATGCGGACGACACCACCGACCGCATGTTTGCAGCGCTACGCGAAGCCGCAGGACGCGGTGTGCGGGTGCGCATTCTCTTGGATGACTTCAACACCGCTGGCAAAGACGCCCAAGTACTGCAACTGGCATTTGAAAAGAATATCGAAATGCGGCTGTTTAACCCGCTGCCCAGCAATCGGTCTTCGGCTTTTTGGCGCATTATTAGCAGTCTGAGCGACGCAGCGCGGCTTCAGAGGCGCATGCACAACAAGATTTTTGTGGCTGACAACGCGCTGGCCATCACTGGGGGACGCAATTTAGGTGACACCTATTTTGGCCAGAGCGACGGTGTGAACTTTGTCGACATTGACGTACTTGCTGCAGGCCGTATCGCGCGCGATTTATCGCGCAGTTTTGACCAGTACTGGAACAACCCGCTGGCCTACCCCGTACAGGTGCTGATGACAAAAAACGACACCGAGGCACTGAAGCCCAAACCAGCGGTGTCGACAGCAAGTAGCGCAGACGACCCATCTTCCGTCGCGGTGTCAATCCCCGCACCAACCGATGCCAACACAACCAATAAAACCACCATCACCCGCGTGGCAGTGAGTCCTGCGGGCCTGACGACCACTATCGCCGCGCTGCCAGACACCACCAATTTGCGTATGCTCAGCTGGACTTGGGCCGCGTCCACCATGCTGGTCGACAAACCGTCCAAAATCGCTGAGGACGCAGATGTCACTGAAGAGTCGAACAACACCACCGTCGATGGTCTGCTCAGTTTGATGGCGCGCGCCAAAACCGACCTGCTGGTGGTGTCACCTTACTTTGTGCCCGGCCCGGAGATGATGAAGCAGTTTCAGGCCATCCGTCAGCGTGGCGTGCGAGTGCGAGTGCTCACCAACTCGCTCGCATCCAATGATGCGGTTGCCGCCCACGCAGGCTACGCACGCTATCGCGAAGGGCTGATTGCCATGGGCGTTGAAATGTATGAAATGCGCTCCGAACAGCGCGGTACGGTGGCAAGTTTTGGCAGCGGCTCAGGCTCGGCTGGCGGCTCTAGCGGCGCATCACGCGCCAGCCTGCATGCCAAGGCGGTGGTGGTTGACAACCGCCTGCTGATCGTCGGCTCAATGAACCTGGATTTGCGCTCAAAACTGCAAAACAGCGAAGTCGCCATCGTCATCCGCAACCGCAAGCTGTCCGCCGAGGCTACAGCATTGATAGAACCCGGCTTGAGCAGCGGCGCCTACCGGGTGGAACTCAAAGACGGCAAGCTCATTTGGCGTGCGCCGCAAGGCTCTGGCTTGCAAGACACTACCTCCGAGCCCGACGCCAGCGCGGGCTTGAAACTGCTGGTGCGCATGATTGCGCCCTTTGCACCGGACGAGATGCTTTAACCGAGATTGTCCATTAGGCGGCTCTTCGAGCCTACGCAGTGTCTGGCGGCCCTATTGCGGCCATTTCGGCCCCTGCTTCGTCACCGATAGCGGGGC
>JAYVPR010000394.1:0-4050 GCA_043757245.1 Polaromonas sp.
CGGCCAATGTGCATGATGCGCCTGACCATCCACATGAAAAGACCAATCACCGTCAGCACACCGATCAGGCCAAACTCTTCACCAATAACCGCCATTAAAAAGTCGGTGTGCGCCTCAGGCAACCAGTGCAGTTTTTCAATGCTGCCGCCCAGGCCGACACCAAAAATCTCGCCGCGCCCAAAAGCAATCAATGAATGCGAGAGCTGGTAACCCTTGCCCATTGCGTATTTTTCACTCCACGGATCCAGGTAGGCAAAAATCCGCTCGCGTCGCCAGTCGCTGAGCATGACCATCAGGCCGAATGCGACCACGACCACCAGGGCAATCACAAAGAACATGCGGGCGTTCACGCCACCCAAAAACAGAATGCCCATGGCAATGACCGAAATCACCATGAAGGCACCCATGTCGGGCTCGGCCAGGAGCAGCAAACCCACCACGGCAATCGCAACCGCCATGGGCATCACGGCACGGAAAAAGCGCTCTTTAACGTCCATCTTGCGCACCATATAGTCAGCGGCGTACAGCAGCACTGCAAACTTGGCCAACTCGGAGGGTTGAAAGTTCATGAACCCCAGAGTGATCCAGCGGCGCGCGCCATTGACACCCTTGCCAATGAAAGGCACAAGAACCAGGATCAGCAAAATCAGCGACAGCACAAAAAGCCAGGGCGCCAGCTTTTCCCAGGTACTCACTGGCACCTGAAAAGCCAGCAAAGCCACCACAAAAGCCACCACCAGCGACAGCACATGGCGCGTCAAAAAATGCGTATGCGCATAGCGGGCAAATTTCGGGTTATCCGGCATCGCAACCGATGCCGAATACACCATAACTAACCCGAACATCAATAGGGCTACCGTCACCCATACCAGTGCTTGGTCAAAACCCGACAAGCTGACTGGTGAAGAATGCGAGCCACCCAAGCTCTGCCCACCCAAGCGCACAGGCAAGACATCACTTGCCGTCCTGCCGCCAGAGCGCCATCCACCCATGCCTGGTAGCCAACCCAGAATACGTGAGGTCATAGCAGCACCCCTTCTTCAAGAGCCGCCGCATGCACCGCTTCGCAAAATACACGGGCGCGGTGCTCGTAGTTGTCGAACATGTCAAAACTGGCGCAGGCTGGCGACATCAGCACGGCATCGCCTGGCTGCGCTTGTTGAG
The DNA here is from genome assembly GCA_043757245.1 of Polaromonas sp. GTDB lineage: Bacteria > Pseudomonadota > Gammaproteobacteria > Burkholderiales > Burkholderiaceae_C > Polaromonas. Next base: position 1,165 of record JAYVPR010000394.1, read on the forward strand.
CCGCCAGGCTGACGGCCTCTTGCATTGATTTGGCAGCGAGCAAGGTCACCGCACTGTTTTCAAGCGCAGCGCCTATCAAGGGCCCATCACGACCTATCAAGACCACCGCACGCGCAAAACGCGACACGGGCAGAACCAGAGGAGAAAAATCCTGATCCTTGCCCACACCGCCCAATATCACGACCAATTTGCGCTCTGCCCCCAGCCCCGCAAGGGCGGCAACGGTAGCGCCTACATTGGTGCCTGTGCTGTCGTCAAAGTATTCAACATCGTTGATGACCGCCACTGACTCAACACGATGTGGCTCACCCTTGTAGTCGCGCAGCCCGTGCAACATGGGGCCCAAGGCGCAACCCGCCGCGTGTGCAAGTCCCAACGCAGCCAGCGCATTCGTGGCATTGTGCCGGCCATGGATGCGCAGTGCGTCCACGGGCATCAGGCGCTGGATATGGCGTTCAACATTTTCGCCTTTGTCACCTCTTTTTCGCTTGATGGTTTCGTCAGCCTCTGAAGCGCGTACCAGCCAGGCCATGCCATTGACGGTTTCAATGCCGTAATCACCCGGACGCTGCGGCTCATCATGGCCAAAGGTCAAATAATTGCGCGCCGGCTTGCCCTTGAGCTGAACGGGAACAGCCATCATGACCAAGGGGTCATTGCGGTTGAGCAGCATCAGGCCACCAGCACCGTAGACATTGTTTTTTGCAGCTGCATAGGCTTCAAAAGTTTCATGCCAGTCCAGATGATCCTGCGTGATGTTCAAAACTGTCGCCACGAGAGGTTCGAAATTTTTGATACTGTCCAATTGAAAACTGGACAATTCAAGTACCCACACTTCAGGCAGACGGTCGGCGTCCAATTTTTCGGCCAACGTATCAAGCAAAGTCGGGCCAATATTGCCAGCAACAGCCACCGTCTTGCCAGCGCGTTGCACCAATTGCCCGGTCAGCGATGTCACGGTTGTCTTGCCATTCGTGCCTGTGATGCCAATAACCTGCGGCGCATACGCTTTGTCGGCTTTTAGATCAACCAGCGCCTGGGCAAACAGGCTGAGTTCATTGCCGTAAGCCATGCCGCGCGCTCGTGCTGCCGATACAACGTCAGCTACCGATGAAGGGCTGAGTCCCGGACTTTTAAGCAGCATGTCATATGCCGCGCCATCAAGCAAAGCAGGATTCATGTCGCCATGCACAAAGCTGGCTGATGGAACGCTGGCACGCAAGGCCTCGCCTTGCGGCGGTTCGGCGCGCGTATCTGCCACCGTCACCTGCGCGCCCCACCTGGCACACCAGCGTGCAAGTGCCAAGCCAGAGTTGCCCAGGCCCAGTACTAAAACGTGAATGCCGCGCAAGTTTTTCATCTGAGCTTTAATGTTGAAAGACCCACCAAGCAGAGCAGCATGGTAATGATCCAGAAGCGCACGACGACTTGCGTTTCTTTCCAGCCACTCTTTTCAAAATGGTGATGCAGCGGTGCCATCTTCAAAATGCGCCTGCCCTGCCCAAAACGTTTTTTGGTGTACTTGAAGTAGGTTACCTGCAACATCACCGACAGCGCTTCCACTACAAAAATACCGCCCATGATGGCGAGAACAATCTCCTGGCGAACGATGACAGCAATCGTGCCCAGAGCAGCGCCCAAAGCAAGCGCACCCACATCACCCATAAAAACCTGCGCAGGATGGGTGTTGAACCACAAAAAGGCCAATCCACTGCCGGCCATGGCTGCGCAAAATATCATCAGTTCACCGGAACCTGGGATAGACGGAAAGAACAGATACTTTGAATAAACTGAGCTGCCCGTGACGTAGGCAAAAACACCCAGCGCGGAGCCGACCATCACCACCGGCATGATGGCCAGACCATCCAGGCCGTCCGTCAGGTTAACAGCGTTGCTGGATCCGACGATGACCAGGTAAGTCAAAATAACAAAACCAAACACGCCAAGTGGGTAACTGACCTCTTTGACAAAGGGCACCAGTAGGCCCGCCTTGGGCGGCAGGTTCACATCAAAACCCGATTGCACCCAGCTGATAAAAAGCCCCACGACTCGCAAGTTGGAGCTCTCAGAAATACTGAACACCAGATACAGCGCTGCAATCAGGCCAATCAAAGACTGCCAAAGGTATTTTTCGCGCGACCGCATACCCTCCGGGTCTTTATGAACCACCTTGCGCCAGTCATCGACCCAGCCAATCGCGCCAAAGCCCAAAGTGACCAGCAGCACGATCCAGACAAAACGATTGGACAAGTCGGCCCACAAAAGAGTCGAGACAGTAATACAAAACAAAATGAGTACGCCGCCCATGGTCGGCGTTCCTGATTTGCTTAAGTGCGTCTGCATGCCGTAGTCGCGAATGGGTTGACCCATTTTGAGCGCCGTGAGCCTGCGAATAACAAAAGGGCCCGCCAGCAGACCCATGAGTAGCGCCGTCAAGGCTGCCATAACAGCTCGAAAGGTCAGGTATTGAAAGACCCGAAAAGATCCGAATTCAGGCGACAAACCCTGAAGCCATTGCGCCAGGCTAAGCAGCATGTTGGTTTCCCTTGTGTGTTGTTGTTCGCGCCAGTGCATGTGCTGTGATGGCCTGCACAATGCGCTCCATCTTCATGAAACGCGAGCCTTTGACGAGCACGCTACCGACATACGGTAACTGCGCGAGAACAGCAGCTTTCAGTGCATCAATGTCATCGAAATGCAGACCTTGGCCAAAACTGCTGCTGGCCAATAATGATTGCGCGCCGAGCGTGTAGAGGTTTTCAATGCCCTGCAGATGCGCTGAGCGTCCTGCTTCTTCATGAAACTGTGGACCCTGGTCGCCCACCTCACCCATGTCACCCATCACCAGAAGGCGCGGGCCTGGCAATGCCGCCAACACATCAATTG